>JAICEJ010000217.1 GCA_025924215.1 Candidatus Binatia bacterium | reverse complement strand
GCTGACGGCCTTAGGTCATCTACTACGTGCCGCTTTTTTCGTTCTGAGTTCAGCATGGTCAGCTTTGACGGCTTCTATATCGTGATTATTGTTTCTGGTCCCTGCTAATCGCGGATCGAGTATTTGACGCCGCATGAGCGAATTGATTGCTTGCACCCACGACGATTCTCGAATGTATATTTTGGAACTTTTTTCGCAGCGAACTCTGAGCGAGTCTAGATCTAGTTCTAAAAACTCTGTTTCGATCAAATTCAGAGAATAAAGGGCCCGAACTCTTTTAAGCCGGGTTCTTTGTTTTTGCCTTTTCAATTCGGAAATCTTTTGGCCACCCTGTCACGATCCCATTCGCGACGGTCCCAGTCACAATCGCGCTCGGCCCGATCGCGATCACTTCGACCTGTCGGCCGCTATCACGATCATCGATAGGATCGCGCGACTGTTCGCCCGCGATATCGTCCGATGCGCCCGGGGGGATGCGATACATAAGCGGCCAAAGCACTAGCCGGACGATGATGCGATTACGGATGGGGAAGAACCCGGAAACGTGAATACAAACTAACCCGCGATTCTTAGATACTGTATCCGCGCCGTTGTTGGACCATCCGAGTAAGCTCTGGAATATAGGAATCGCGTGCAGGACTCCCGCAAAGAGCCATGTGGATAAGTGTCACTGGCTAGCTTAGGGTAGTATTGTCCAATCATGCCAAAGATTGCCAAAAATGGAAAAATGGCGTTTGCGCGAGAACACCTCAATGATCTAGTGCGCCGCTAAGGTACTCAAATAGCAGCGTTTTTAATGCCCAGTAAGGAGGCAATTCGCTCGGCAGCGATTCTGAACGACGTGCCCCCGCCAGCGACCCTCAGTTATCAACAAAGTTATCCACTGCTTCTGTGAACATCGGATTCTTACCAGTCGTTCCATCGGCAGTCTTCTTGACCATGCCTCCAAACAACCCGTACGGCCCTCGATTGGGAGTTCCGCTAGTACAGGCTATTCGTTGTGAGATCACTCTGGCGGGATCGAGCTCACGCAGGTGATCATGCAGCCAGAATCCAGAGCGGCCTGCGTTGATCGAATGGCAATTTTCAGCGCGCCAAAAAGCTTCAACGCTGGGATTTAATCCTAGAAGATGACGTAGGTACCCGAGTTGTCAGATTGCTCCAGACAGGCTAAGCCTGAAGTAGTCATCTGACATGTTCAAAGCTTTCACCCGTGCTCTTCAAATATCTCCCTATGAGTCTTTGGCGGCTTCGGAGCGTCATCTGGATCGTGCTACCGCTGCTCTTAAGCTGCGCGGTGGCGCCGCCCATTGCGCTATGGCGGAATACGATGCACTCAGGTGAAGCTTCGATTAGAGACAGTTTTAGGAACGGCACGCCTGAACTCGATTGGTTGCCGTATCCCAATTTCAATCAGGACAATTTGCGAGGCACGATCGATGAAACATCACCCGAAGGCGAGCCTGGGGTCGGTGTGTTGGATAACAAAAATGCTGGCGGCTTCGCTGCGCTCTCTTATGCCTCGACAAACTCGCTATCGGACTTCTACCTAGAAGCGTGGATTTACGCTCAGGTCACTCGTGGCGAGAAGGGTCCACTAAATGGCATCGCTTTTCTTATCGATACCGTCTCAGGTAACTTCTATCGCCTGGCTACTCAGTTTATGGGAGCGGAACCAACGCTATCACTAGCTTACGTGGGCAGAGAAACCAATCACTTTCCAGAGTATCTTAAGCGCTGGAAAGGAGAGGAGATCCCCGGGGGAGCGCCGCAAAGCAGCGGCTGGCAAAAAATCGCTATCGCAGTATACGACAGCAAAGCTGAACTCTATTGGAATGGAACGAACCTGCCCGGCGGGCCTTTTCCCATAGATCGGGTGCAATCGGGTCATATCGGCGTTTATGCGAATTTCGTTGGCGGTCTCGGTCACGCCGAAACAAAAGTAGATGGCCTGCGCGTGTGGCCGCGGAGCTAACTAGTTCGCCGAATTATTCTGTTACTTTCGGTAGAATTTCGGCATCTTCGATTCGCGCCACAAATAACCATACAGGTTTGCTTTTTTCCGTTTCCTGCATCGACCAGCAGAATTCCTAAATCCTGTGTCCGCTTCCTGTTTTACCGAAGAAAAATTCTCTGGAACTCCTTCTTCTTTTCGGCGTAAGCCTTGGTGTCGAACTTATCCATCGGGACGAACTGAATTTTGTCGGCGTCGGGTAGCGGTGGATATATGCCTTTGCGGTTGACGAACTCGCCCAGCTTGGCCATGATTTTCATGCTTTCATCATCCAGAAAATAGTCGATGAACAATTTCCCCGCGTTGGGACGAGGCGCCTTGTTATTGAGGGCAATGTAATTGCCGTCGCCGAGCATTTTCGGCAGTCTTACATAGTCTAAGGGGGCGCCGGTCTGGCCAAAGACATAGGTGTAATGGACCAGAGTGATGGCGATCGGAATCTCGCCGGTGGCGGCACGCTCGACCGGCGGCAGCAGAGATTCCACAAGGGTCGGTTTGGTCGCTGCCAGATCGCGAATATACTTTTCGGCTTTCTCTTTGCCCATGAGCTTGTGCAGGCTCGCCAGCCACTGCGTCGTGGTTGTGTGTTGGGTGGGATCAGGCATGACCAATTTACCTTTATATTGCGGCTTGACGAGATCCTCTAAAGAAGCTGGAGCGTCTCCGGGTCTGATCACGTTCTTGTTGTAGACGATGCCGATAAGTAGATTGCGATAGCTCGGACCCAAATTGGGATCAATCAACTCTTTGGGATAAGCGAGCGCCGCCGGCGAGTCGTACTTGGCAAAGACGCCCTCGCGCTGCATGATCAGCATCGGATCGGCAATGGTGACAACTACGTCCGCTAATGGCCTGCCGGCGCGGTGCTCGTTCAGCGCCCGATCCATGACTTTCGTCGAAGACGCGCGCCAAAATTCCATTTCGATACCGGTCTTGTTCTTAAAAGCGTTCCCCACACTCTCGGCGATACTCGTCTCCATTGAGCTGTAGACCACGACCTTACCGCCCTCTTTTTTCGCCTCCGCAATGAGCTTGGAATCCTGGGCGAAACCCGGTTGTCCCGAGATCAACCAAATAGAGATGACCATGGCGCCACCGAATCTCTTTATCATTTTTCTTCTCCTAAATGGCGACAAGCTGCGAGAAGTTAGAACTAATTCATATCTTATAAAATCGCGCCGCATTTTCGCCTAAGATGGAGCTCTTCTCCTCGGCGCTTATGGTTTCTAACGCTTTGGTACTGGGAACACGTTCCCACTCAGTATCGCTGTGCGGATAGTCACTGGCATACATGAAAGTTTTGGCGCCTAACCGATCGATCAGGTATCTCAAGTCTTCATGCTCATCGTAGCCGGTGAGAAAGCGACCCGACTTGATGTATTCCGTCGGATCTCTCGTGGTTTCCGGAAGAAGATAAGGCGATTCGCCCCAGCCCTTCTCCAGGTGATGTCCGGCGCTAACCCGTTTCGCGTCCGAGACGTGCTTGTTCACCCATCTTGCCCAGTAGTGCAGCCAGGTGCCGTCAATCTCCAAAAAGGCGCAGCGAAGTTTGGCAAACTCAGCCATGATTCCCATCTGGGTCAAGGACGTGAGAGCCACCATCATGGAGAACGGCATACACGTGATATGGGTCGAAAAGAAATCGGTGAAGCAATCCGCCCACGGCGTATAGTGCATCCCAGTCACCGCGTGAAATCCGATAGGACAATCCAGATCGTTGGCAGCCTTGAAGAACGGATAGAACTCCGGCGAATGAAGCGGGCGGTTGCCAACCATGCCGGGAATGGTCGCGGCCACCAAACCTAGATCTTGCACCGCTCGACGCATCTCCTCGATGGCGGCGGGCGGATCTTGTATCGGCACCAGCGCAATGCCTTTGAGCTTATCGGGCGCTTGCCTGCACCGCTCGGCAACATAGTTGTTATGCGCGCGGCAAATCGCCGCCGCCAAACCTTTGTCTTCCACGTCCGAGACAAAGGCGAAAGCCGTGGGATAAACGACCTGAACATCGACCCCCAAGAGCCCTAGGTCTTTGACACGACCGGCGACGTCGTCGAGCGAACTGTCTTTCATGTGCATCTGTTTGTGCCGGGGCGACAAGTATAAGAAGCCGCCGGCGCCGACGCCTTTCGACAGGGGTATTCGCGGCACGACCTTTCCCTCCACGGCCCAACGTCCCTCTTCCATAGAATGACCTTGGATTTTGACTACGCGCGGCCGCTTTCCCCAATATTCCTTCTCGATGTATTCTTCGAATAAGTAGTGCGGCTCATGGAAATGCCCATCCGAATCGATGACGCGCATAAGAGGTTCTCCCGTTCTGCAAAATTTATCTCGTTAATCGACAGATCATCGCGGCGGATATAATCCAAACGCCCTACTGCGGCGGCGGATTTAAAAAAGAATGGTCTTCAGCTTTGCTAAGATACCGGCGTCCAACTTGAAGATCCCGTCCACCGTGGTTTTCATCTCCTCGGCTGTCACCGGCGCCAATCCGAGCTTCGCCTTCTCTGCTTCGGCAATGAATTCTTTATCCTTAACAGTCTCCTGCAAGGCTTTTTGCAGAAGCTGCGCGCGATCGCCAGGCGTGCCCGGAGGCAGGGCGAGAGTTTTGGTGATCTTGCTCGGATAATGGATGCCGACTTCAATCAGCTGTTTCGCTTCCGGCGTCTTCGCCAGATCGATGGCCAAAGGCACGCGCGGTAGATCCGGAAATGGTTTGGGTACGGTCTGCAGCACGATCAGCACCGTGCCTGACTCGATCGCGTTCTGCCAAGCCCCACGCATGGTGTCCCAACCCCAGGTGGTGCCGTCGATCTCACCGCTCTCGGCGGCGAGCCGCATCTCCGCTGTGCCTTTGAATCCGGAGATGATTTGGATCGGCAGATTCAGCGCGGCCTTGATGACTTTGATTACGTTATCGGTGCCGAACGCGCCCGGCCCTGTGGTGCCCATCTTCACCGGCGTCTTGGCCGCCATCCATTGTTCCATATTGTTGATGCCGCTTGCTTTGGTTAAGGCGATAGCGCTCTCGTCTCGCGCCACCGCGCCGACAAAAACAAACTTGCGGGCGTCGAACTCGATACCAGGCTGACCCATGACTTGATTGAAGGCGAAGCCGCCGCTGAAGTGACCAAACGTCAAACCATCCGGCTTGGCAACTTTAAAAATGTGATTGGCGGCGAGCAGGCTTCCAGCGCCGGTCATGTTTTCCACGACAATGGTCGGATTGCCGGGGATATACTTGGGCATGTGCCGTGAAAGCATCCGCGCCAGAGCATCGTAACCGCCGCCGGGCGAGAATCCGACGATGATGCGGATGGTTTTACCCTCATAGAAGTTATTCTGCGCCGATGCAGCCCCGGCAAAAAAGAATATGCAGACAATCATTGCTGTGCTCGTTATCAGTTTTTTCATCAACCGGCCCTCCGTCTAATCTTGACGTGCAAAGCTAATGGAGATGCCGGTAAAACGTCAAGCGGAAAACTTCGAATGAATCATAAAGTTGACGACCGCTCCGGCAACAGCTACATTGCCATCACATTCCATCACTCGTCTTTCATTCCCGGTGACAATCGACTCAGAAACAAACGGCGCCAACGACCCCGCGGCGCTCATCCGACCCTGGTCGTCTCTCCTGATTCGGGACTATCGCCTAATTTTCATCACGATCCTGTGTACCAACACTTCGATGCATATGCGCAACGTGGCGAGCTTGTACCAGGTTTATCAATTGTCAGGATCTTCGGTGCAGCTTGGTTTGGCGGGATTTTTTCAGGCCGTTCCGTTTATTTTCTTCGGGCTATTCGGCGGCGTGCTTGCCGACACTTACAATCGTAAGAAACTGATCCTATTCACCGCCGCAATCAACTTGCTGCCGGGTTTGGCCCTCGGGTTATTGACCATCAGCGGCGTGGTCCAGGTTTGGCACATCAATGTTCTTAATGTCGTCACCTCATCGCTACAGGTGCTCGGCGGTCCGGCGCGCCAGGCGATCATCCCTAGCCTGGTGCCGCAATCCTATCTTCTAAACGCAGTGACTCTGTCGACCCTGATGATGCAGGGAACACAGCTAACCGCGCCGGTGTTTGCCGGGTTCCTGATCGATTTCTTCGGCTTGGATGCTTCCTATATCGCCGATGCTTTGTTGCTGGTGCCGGCGATCTGTTGTATTTTGCTGGTACGCAGTTCAGGGCAACCACAAGGCGCGCGGCGACAAGTAAGCTGGCGCAGCCTGATAGAGGGTTTTGAGTTCCTCTACCACACCCGCATCATCCTGTCCCTGTTTCTCTTGGACTTCTTCGCCGTGCTGTTCGGTTTTTATCGTCCGATACTGCCGATATTCGCCGATGACGTCTACCAAGTCGGCGCGCGAGGACTCGGCGCCCTCTATGCCGCGCCGGCAATCGGAGCTCTTATCGGCTCCGGCATGTTGCTCGCTATCGGAGACATACAACGCAAAGGAGCGCTGTCGATTGCCGCGACATTGCTCTTCGCGTTGAGCTTGGGTTTTTTGGGCTTGTCGAGGTGGTTTTGGCTTGGGTTGATAGCGGTCGGTGTTTTGGGATTAGCTGACGCCATCAGCGTAACCATGCGCCGTACTGTGGTGCAGATACTCGCACCCGACGATATGCGCGGCCGCGCCACAAGTTTTTTGACGGTCTTTGCCCAAACTACCAACGCCCTTGGAGCGGTCATTGCCGGCGCCGGAGCGGCGCTGCTTGGCGCGCCCAACGCCACGCTGGTGGGCTGCATACTTTGCACGTTAACGGTTCTGGCTGTTTGCTGGGCGATTCCGCAACTGTGGTGGTATCGCTCGGACGCGCCTTGAGGAAGAGGGTTCAAACGTTCAAAGTTGAACTTGACCAGTTTTGAACAAAATACGTTTCTCCTCGGCCGGGTAGAAACTTCAGATATTTAGTTCGCGCCGACTATTTCCTCATAGGTCGGCGCCGGCATACCAGGCTTCCAAGTGGGATCACACAGCTCCAACATATTGCCGCTCGGATCGAGGAAGTATAATTCGCGACCGGTGAAATGACCTTTCTCCCGGTACACGATCGGCTCAGCGATCTTCACGCCATTTTCGTGAAACACCCGGCATCCTCTTTCCCACATTTCCGGACTCACCATAAATGCGTGATGAAGCCGGTTGTCTTGTTGCGGAGTTCGGACGGTTGCGTCGTTGCGGACGCAGAGAAGAATGTTGTGATCGCCGGCTTTAAAGCAGGACATCCCCGACCCGCCCAAACGTCCCTTGGGTTCCAACCCAAGAAGCTCGCCATAAAATTTCTCGGCTTCCTCCAGATTGTTTACCGGAATCGACCAGTGGACCACACCGTCAACTTTTAATTCAGCCATAAGCACCTCCCGACAATCAATTGAGCGATAGAATCACAACGAACTGAGATTTTGCAAGTATGGTTAACTTTTCTCGAGCAACACGACTGTTTCCACTTGCTCGGTTTGCGGGAACATATCAAAGGGCTGGAGCCGCCCTATGCGATAATGTTGACCTACCAATCTGTCGAGGTCGCGCGCCAGGCTGTTAGGATTGCACGATACGTAGATTAACTTAGGAGCATTCACAGCGATGGTCGCTTCCATCGCCGCCGGCTGAACGCCCTTGCGCGGCGGATTGAGCACGACCAGATCGATTTCACCGAGAGTCTTTTTTGCTTCGGCCAGTTTTTCTGCCACATCACCCTCAAAAAAACGGCAGTTCGATATGCCATTTCTGCGCGCATTCTGTTTGGCCGTGTCGATCGCCAGCGCGTTTTCATCGATTCCCCAAACCAGACGGGCATCGCCGGCCAAATAGAACGAGATCGGTCCGACGCCGCAATAGAGATCGAGCACCGTCTCAATACTCTTTAACTCTGCCATTTCGACTACCATGTCGTAGAG
>JAICEJ010000216.1 GCA_025924215.1 Candidatus Binatia bacterium | reverse complement strand
CGGCAAGATTCTGTGCATCGCGCCCGGAATCAGCGAGGCGGTACGTTGGCCGGCTTTGAGAGAGTTGTCGTATTCACCGTTGATCACCAATGTCGGCACCTTCATCGATTCAAGCCGCGTCGTCATGTCGGTCCCGGCACGGGCGCGAAAGATCTGGGCAATGGATTCTCCGGAGAGCCACGGATCCCTCTCGACATAGGTGTTGAGCAGGTATTTGCCGAGTTTGGTTTGGGGAAAATCCGGCGCCACCAATTCCTTAAGGTGTTGAATGTGGTATTTCTCGATGCCGACTTTGGTATAACCCTGAATTCGCTCATCGATGGCGCCGCCCGGACCACTGCTGCCGCCGACCAGGATCAGAGCCTTGAACAGTTCCGGATAATCCAGGCCAAGCAGAAGCGCCATTCCTGAGCCGACACTCACGCCGCCCAGAATGGCTTCCGTGACGCTCTCATCGCGGCACACCCCAAGAACATCGTCGGCCATGTCTTTTAGCGTGAATGGTGCGCTTGGCTTGTCCGAACGACCGTAACCGCGGATATCGATGGCGATGACTTTGAAATAGGTCGAGAAGTGCGCGATCTGATACATCCACAAGTTATGATCGAAGGGATTGGCATGGACCATGACGAAGGGAAATCCCTCGCCGGAAACTTCGTAGTAGATTTTGAGACTGTTGGTGGTGCTGTAGGGCATCGGATTTAAAAACAGGTTCCACAGTTCCAAATGTTCCAGCCGTTCCAGTGTTTCTAACGCCGCGACCGGTAGCACCATCTCAGTGGAACCATTTGAAACGGTCGGAACATTGGAACGTCTATATTTATTTAGCGCGCGGCCGCTCTTGCTTGATCTTTTCCTTTACTTCCTCGAGCTTCATCACGTCGCAGTACTTGTGATGCATATCGAAGAGGTTGACCTTGTGCGACAAGGGGCTGCGATCAAAGACGCACTCTTCGACAATCGAAACGTGATATCCCAGCGAATAACCATCCACTGAGCTGGCGCGCACGCAGCCGCTGGTGCTTTCGCCACAGACGATCAGGCTGTCGATCCCTTTCTGTGTCAAATGAGCGATTAGCGGTGTGCCGAAGAAGCCGCTGGCGCGCTCCTTGAAGATGACCACGTCATCGGCTTCGGGTTTGAACTCTTCGCGGATTTCGAAGGCTTGCGGATCGATCTTAACCCGCTGCCGGTTGGTTGCATAGACCTTATCAGGATTGGCTTCCTTGCGAGTTTCCGTCGTGGTGTAGAAGATTGGAATTTTTAGCGAACGCGCCAACGCAAACAGTTCCTGGGTCGGCTTGATGGCGTTGTAGGCGTAGACGCCGCATGAGCTCTTATGGGTATCGACCAGCTCATGAGGCTCTTTAGGGCCGCCTTCATAGGCGAGGTTGTAAAGATCGATGGCCAGCAGCGCCGGTCTTTGGCCGATAAAGGTCTCGCGATGATACGGTGTGTAGGTCTTAAGAATTTCCGGGGTGACAACGTCTTTCCAACAATGATCCTCAAAATTATCCACTGCCATGGACTTCTCCTTAATCAATTAGATTGTTTGTTCTATCCCCTCGATTAAAGCCTTGTCAAGGAAGACCAGTGATAGACATATTTCCGCCTAAGCGGCTGATCGTCGGCGCGGCACAAATGAGGTATCGGTCATATCGATTGACACTCAAGTTCGAGGTTAGTTATATGGATGCCGACAATCGTAGCGCTAAGGGAGGATACTCGATGTCAGACCGGAACAAGAAATCAGATAGGAATACCCGCGGGAATCTGAGCCGGCGGCAATTCATCAAATTGGCCGGCACGAGCGCGGCGGCGCTGGGCACTCTGCCGTGGCCGAAAGCGCCACTCTTTGCCGCTCAGCCCGCGCGAAAAAGAATCATCATTCATGGCGAGCGTCAAGTGACGAGTCTCGGCTATCACAATCGTCGCGAGACAGAGCATGTTTCCATGGTGGATGCGGGCCTAGCCGGTCAAAACCCTGCAACGCTCGAACGCGTACCGGTGCTGGCCGAGGAACTGCCATCGGTTAAGAAGGGAACGTGGAAGATCGATCCTCAGAAAAAAACCATGATCACGGTCTATAAGCTCCGTCCTAATCTCAAGTGGCATGACGGCAAGCCGTACACTTCCAAAGATTTCGAGTTCGGCTGGCAGATTGCGAAACATCCGCAGTTTCCTATGCCGGATCGGCTCGTGCCGGAAATGATTTCAAAGATCGAAACGCCAGACGATCGCACCCTCGTGATTCATTGGAATGATCTCTACAACGAGGCTTATGCGATCCAGTACACCCACGTGCGCGCCTTTCCGCGCCACCTGTTGCAGGAAGCCTTTAACGCCGGCGATATGAAGGCATTTGCCAATTTGCCTTATTGGAACAAAAACTTCATCGGCGCCGGGGCCTACCGCGTTGTGGAATGGGACGCCGGCAGCCGCATGGAGCTCGAAGCTTTTAACGACTTCGCGCTCGGCAAGCCCAAGATCGACCGGGTGACTTACAAAACCGTTGAGGACAACAATACCAATCTTGCGGCGGTGCTGGCCGGAGAAGTGGATCTGTGCATGCGCAGCACTATTTCTTTCGATGGCGCGATGATCCTGCGCGATCAGTGGGAGAAGGGGGGAAAAGGCAAAGTGCATATCAGCCCCGCCTCCTGGACCTGGCTCAACCTGAGCCGCGACAACCCACTGTTCAGTGATGTCAGTGTGCGTCGTGCGTTGCTGCATGCCATAGACCGCGACGCGATGGTGCAGAACATGTTTAGGGGAGAGAAAGTGGTTTCGGATATCCCGCTGTCGCGGGTCCGCAAGACTTACAAAAAAGCGTTGTCGACGGTGACCACCTATAAGTACGACCCGGAACGGGCAAAAAAACTTCTCGCCGAGGCCGGCTGGAAGCCGGGCTCCGACGGCATTTTGACGAACGCTAAAGGCGAGCGGATGGAGTTCGAATTCCGTGTCACCGCCGAACGGCGTGATCATGAGCAGGCCCAGGCGATCATCGCCGATTACTGGAAGAAGATCGGCGTGCGCGGCAATATCAAAAATCTGCCGAACCGGTTGCTCAACTCAGCGGATAACCGCAACCGTTGGCCCGGCGCGTTCATCGGTTCGCACAACGTGACAGTGGAAGAATGGCCCGAACGGTTTCACACCAAGAACATTCCCACGGCCGAGAACAAGTATGCTCCAGAAAACGTCTCCGGTTGGAATGATCCGCGTAAAGACGAGATTCTGGACGAGATCAATTCGATCATCCCAGAGGCGCGCTCCGAGCAGCTGCAACTGGACTTTCTCAAAATGTTTACTGAAGCGCTGCCGCACCTGCCGCTGTACTACTCGCCGGAAATCCTCGTGGTGAAAAGAGGCCTCACCGGAGTGACGCCGCGGCAGGAAAGCGGCGGGCAAAACTCTAGCAGTTGGAACATGCAGCAGTGGGATAAGATCTAAAACGCTCGTTCAACAGTTCAACCGTTCCAACGTTCAACGTCAGATTAGAACCGGCTAGATAGGTTCCAAATGTTCCAATTCGTTCCAAAGATCAAATGGAACCGAAAACGTACGAACTCTTGAGCTGTCGAACCAGGCCTATTAACCGGAGTAGCGTTGAACCGTTGAACGTTTGAACTGTTGAACCAAGTTTTTTATGGTTTTGTATACTTTCCGTCGTCTGATCCAGCTCGTGCCGCTGCTTTTCTTCGTCTCCGCTCTGATTTTTTTCCTGCTCTATTCCATGCCAGGGGATCCGCTCTACCGGATGCTCGAGGGAATCCCAAACCTCCGTCCGGAAGATTATGAACGGTTGCGCAAGCTCTACGGTTTCGACGATCCGTTCTACATTCAATATTGGAAGTGGCTCTGGCAGTTGCTTCAACTGAACCCCGGTTACTCGCGCGAATATGGACAGCCGGTGATCGATATCATTATTCCGGCGTTGAAGAATACTCTGGTGCTGACGATCACGGCTGTGGTCATCGGCAAACTGATCGCCATCGCCTTGGGAATTTTTTCCGCTGTTCGGCAATATTCCATCGGCGATTACCTGCTGACGGCGCTGACCTTTGTCGCCTATTCGGTTCCGGCGTTCTGGCTCGGGTTGATGATGATCATCCTTTTCTCCGTGAAACTCGGATGGTTGCCTACTTCCGGCATTGTCAACCCCGACCTGACGCCGGGCACCTGGCAAGCGACGATCGATTGGATGAAACATCTCATATTGCCGGTGTCGGTGCTTGCGATTTCGGAGATCATTCAGGTGCAGCGATTTATGCGTTCAAGTTTGCTGGAGGTGTTGCGGCAGGACTATTTGACGACGGCCCGGGCCAAGGGGTTGAGCGAACAGACCGTGATCGGCCGTCATGCTCTGAAGAACGCGCTCATTCCCGTAGTCACCATTATCGCGGTAACGATGCCGCGCGTAATCGGCGGTTCGACTGTGGTCGAAACTGTTTTTGCTTATCCCGGAATGGGCCGGCTGCTCTACACTTCGGTGATGGGCAATGATTATGTCATTGCCATGACGGTGGTCATGATTCTCGCCGTCGCGGTGGTATTCTTCAATCTGCTGGCCGATATTCTCTACGGCTGGCTTGATCCACGCATCCGCTATCAAAATTGACCGAATGGAGTCGACCCCGCTCCCAATAGGAAACTGGCGCATCGTCTGGCGACGCTTTAAACAGCACCGCATCGCCTACGTGGGATTTTTTTTCTTTGTTTTTCTTTTGCTTCTGGTGATTGCCGGTCCTCACCTTCTCCCCTATGAACTTGATCAAGTCTCGCTCGCAGAGCGCATGCATGGACCGTCCGCGAGACACTGGTTCGGCACCGATGAACTCGGGCGCGATACCTGGGTGAGGATCATGCACGGCGGAAGAGTCTCGCTGGCGGTAGGCCTGATCGTCGGGTTGAGCACGGTCGTTCTGGGCGGACTGATCGGCATCCTCGCAGGTTATGTCGGTGGAACTCTGGACAACATCCTGATGCGCATGGTCGATACTATTTACACGGTTCCGCGTATCGTCCTATTACTGGTGCTGTCTAAAGTAGCCGGGCCGGGGCTATTGAACATCATCATCATTCTGGTCGCACTGGAATGGACCAATGCCGCCCGACTGGCACGCAGCGCGGTACTTTCTTTTCGCGAGCAAGAGTTCGTGGTAGCGGCGCACTGCCTGGGCGCATCGCGCTGGCGCGTTATGCTGCGTCATCTGCTGCCAAACTCGCTGGCGCCGCTAATTGTCGCCGCCACCCTGGATGCCGGCGCTGCCATCCGCGCCGAAACTACCTTGAGTTTTCTCGGCCTCGGGATTCAGCCGCCGACGCCAAGTTGGGGAAATCTCCTCACCAATGCCTCAACCAACATCTTCATCGCCCCGCTGCAAGTGTTCCTACCGGGCATCTTCATCTTCTTCGCCCTGATGAGCTTTAATCTGCTCGGTGACGCGCTACGCGACGCGCTGGATCCGAGGTTATCTAAAAGACAAGGATGAATGATGAAAGCGGAAAGCTGAATAAGAGCGGAGATCAACAACGTCCAAATGGCGGATGCGAACGATTAAAGCGCATGAAGTAAGGAACACGGATGAGTTTCGAAACTGGAAGGATGAAAGGAGACTTGAAAGTCAGGACTAAGGAATTTGCGCTGGCAGTTGTTCGCCTATACTCCGACTTGGCCAGGAGACGAGAAGCTCAAATCATCGGCGACCAGATATTAAGATCAGGGACCTCTGTCGGAGCGCACTTCCGGGAAGCGCAGCGCGCGAATCAAAACCAGATTTCATAAGCAAAATCGAAGGTGGCATGCAGGGAATTAGAAGAGACACTCTATTGGCTCGAGCTGCTTGAAGAGACCGGATTTGCGAACTAAAGACACTGGGATCGCTGACAGCTGAAGCGGACGAGTTGATGGCCATTTTTGTTACAATCGTTAGGAAAACGAAAGCGCAGTTGAAAAAATAGCTCTACACGACTCTCATTGGGTTAGAGTCGCAGATATCAGCTTTCGTAAATCACCTTACGAGGCTGTTCCAATTTCCGCTTTCCGTTTCATAATTCATCTTTACTGGAGCGCTTATGGCATCCAATTTCGTTACGACTCAGGAAATCATCACCCAGGCAAGACGCAATCTAAGCCAGCATGTCTGGCATTATTTGACTGGAGGCGCCGAGTCGGAGACGACCATGTGCCGGAACCGGCTCGCGCTAGATAGTCTCGCATTGCGCCCGCGCGTGCTCGTCGAAGTGTCGAAGATCGATGCGTCGACAATGTTTCTCGGCAACAGGCTCAGAATTCCAGTCATGCTGGCGCCGATCGGTTCGCTGCAAATTATGACGCCTGAAGGCGCCGTGGCTGTCGCCAAAGCTGCGTACGAGTTCGGCACGCTTAACTTCGTCAGCTCGGTTACCCAGCCGAACCTCGAGGAGACCGCCGCGGCGACGCCGCACCCGAAAATTTTCCAGCTTTACGTCCAAGGCGATATGAGATGGGTGGAGACTCTTCTCGCTCGGGTCAAGACTGCGGGTTATCAGGCGCTCTGTTTAACTGTCGATACCGCATACTACGGCAGGCGCGAGCGCCAGATGATGGATCGCTGGTTGCCGCCGAGTCGGCGCTTATCGGGTTACGAGCATCGCTCGGCCATCACTTGGGAGACAATGGTCGCGATCAAAAAGTTCGCTGGTCTGCCATTTATTCTCAAGGGAGTTGCGACCGCCGAAGACGCGGCGTTGGCTGTCGAACATGGCGTCAGCGCAATCTATGTATCCAATCACGGCGGACGCCAACTCGATCACAACCGGGGAACGCTCGAGATGCTGCCGGAAATCGTCGAAGCCGTGGCCGGCAGAGCCGCAGTGGTTTTGGACGGCGGCATCGTGCGCGGTAGCGATGTGTTGAAAGCGCTCGCGCTTGGCGCCCAGGCTGTGGCCATCGGCAAGCTTCAAGGCTGGGGCCTCGGAGCAGGGGGACAGCAAGGCTTGGTGCAGGTCCTGGAAATTCTCGAAAGCGAGATCATCACCTCGATGGCGCTTCTCGGCGTAACGCGCATCGATCAACTAAAGCCCGGGTATTTATGTAAATCTCAGCCGATCGCGCTGAGCCACGAAATGAGCGCGTTTGCGCACATGCCGAGATTACTTTAATCGCGACTATTGCGGCATCGGTGCGCCCCGGGATTGGGAAATCTAGAATGGCTGCGTCGGGATATTGGCTTAAATCCGTAATAGAAGGGATGACGCATGAGAAGAATAGTTCTTTGTTTCGATGGCACTTGGAACAAACCAGCCGATGAAAACTTGGGTGGCAACGAGCAGGTCGAGACCAACGTGTGCCGGTTTTACAAGTCGATCAAGGGAGCCGGCGGCGACGTGCAGCAACTCAAGTGGTACGATGAGGGTATCGGCACAAAATGGTACGACCGATTTATCGGCGGAGCGTTGGGAGTTGGGCTGGAGAAGAATATTCTCGATGGTTACAAATTTCTCGCCCAAAAGTATCAGGACGGCGATGAAGTCTACGTGCTTGGTTTCAGCCGCGGCGCCTATACGGCGAGAAGTCTCGTCGGACTGATTCGAAACTGCGGCTTGGTGGAGAACAAGCGGCTCCCTTTGCGAATCGCCATGGCCTATGGCATTTACCGCACCCGAGATGACGGCCCGGATTCGCCCACCGCGCTGCAATTCAAAAACAAGTTTTCGCGCGAGATCAAGATAAAGTTTCTTGGAGTCTGGGATACGGTGGGCGCGCTCGGCATCCCGTTGGATTTGCTCAAGCGGTTGAACATGCAGTTTTATGAGTTTCACGATACCCGACTCAGCACGATTGTCGAAAACGCCTATCACGCGATCGCCATCGACGAGCACCGAGTCGATTACGATGCCTGTCTGTGGAATCCCGAAGTAAAGCCAGAGCAGGCTTTGCAACAGCG
>JAICEJ010000215.1 GCA_025924215.1 Candidatus Binatia bacterium | reverse complement strand
GTGTTACCACCCAACCGTTTTTTATCACTAGATCTGCGGCCATTTCTCTTCCTTTCTTTGTGTTTGGTTTTCACTTTTTTCAACTGTTGCTGTTGTACGTAATTCTCGGATCGCCAACCTTTGCTCCAAATCTGAAAGCACGTTCTGTTTTCCTTTGCGGATGTGCGCCCGCACGATGCTCACCGCCTCCGCGATATTGCGCTGCTCCATCGCTTGCAACAGCCGTAGATGCTGTTGATGAGCGTTGACGCCGCGCGCGGCGTCATAGAGCCCGTCGGTTCTGCGTTTTAAGACGATCCGCTCAAAAACATGCCCGAGCGTTTTTTTCAACGTCTCGTTGCCAGCCAATTGAGCGATCTCAAGATGAATGTCCTGATCATACATAAGACGTTCTCTAGTGAACCGATTCTGCACGTCGCCGCCGTACAAATCCATCTTCTCGCGCAGCTGATCAAGCCCCGCATCGGTAAGCTTTTCAATCGCCTTTTGCACCGCAAAAGCTTCGAGCGCTTCACGGAGATCGTAGAGCTCTTCGGCCTCTTGCATTCTAATTTCTTTGCAGGTAAAACCCCGATTCGGCAGAAACGCGACGTATCCTTCCTGCACTAATCGGGTTAATGCTTCGCGAACGGGAGTTCTACTGACGCCGAGTCGTTCGCTGAGTTGCTGATGATGGAGCTTTTGTCCGGGCATTATTTCATTGCACAAGATTAGATTCTTGATCTCGTTGTAAACGCGAACCGAAAGATTTTCACTGCCGCGCGATTTAGTTTTAGGTTGCTTCAGGGGATAATTCATCGATCTGAAATTGCATAAAATTTTTTATGCAAATTGTTTGGGGAAACTACCGAATCGGCTAAGCGTTGTCAATCTATGGAATAACGCTTGAAAAAAGATTTGATTTTGTTAAATGTACGACGTTTTGTCCGTCTGGTGGTGATTAAAAAAAGTTTTATAGAGAAAAGAACCATTTAAGGAGGCCATGTGGCACAAACCAAACTTAAAGCAGTCAATCTACGGATGGAGTACTACCAGCCGCGTACCGGAGGTCGGCTGCTCGCGCTTGATAACGTTAATCTTCAGGTCGACGAAGGTGAATTTGTCACGATTGTCGGGCCTAGCGGTTGCGGCAAGACCACCTTTATCAATCTTGCCGACGGGTTGCTCAAGCCGACCGGCGGACAATTGATGATCGACGATCAGCCGATAACCGGACCGGGAACAGACCGTGGAATGGTTTTTCAAGATTCCTGCCTCATGCCTTGGAGAACAGTTTTTAAGAATGTGATCTTCGGCTTGGAATGTCAGGGGCTCGATAATGGCGAAGGCAAAGACCGGGCGCAGAAGTTCATCAAGTTGGTCGGGCTTGCCGGCTTCGAAGATCACTACCCCCATGAACTCTCCGGCGGTATGCAGCAGCGCTGTAATTTAGCCCGCGCTCTCACTGTTGATCCGGAAATCCTCATCATGGACGAGCCTTTTGCAGCGCTCGATGCGCAAACCAGAGAGATTATGCAAATGGAGTTATTGCGCATCTGGAACGAAGCCAGGAAAACGATTCTTTTCATTACCCACCAGATCAACGAAGCTATCTATCTGGCGGATCGAGTGATTGTTTTTGGAGCGCGGCCTGGTAGGGTAAAAGAGACCATCAAGATCGATATTCCTCGCCCCCGGAAACTCGCCGTAAAACGTGATCCGAAGTTCTTGGAATACGAAGATCACCTCTGGAACTTGATTGAGGAAGAAGTCAAAAAAACCATGGTGGCTGACCAGGTAGTTCACAATATCGACGCATAGCCGCAGTCTTCAGGAGTTAAGGGTGCGGCGTTTAAACTCCCAGACCCTGATTCTGATCGGCGCTATCGTTTTTGTAGTTTATCTGGCCGGTGTTCCGCTTGTTATGCTGCTTTACGGCAGCATAAGAAGCGCTCCCATCGGCGAACCCGGTGCTACCTACACGATCCAGAACTACATCAGGGCTTATTTCGATAAGGAGTTTTATCTTCTCTTTCTCAATTCACTCTACTTTGCGGTCGGAACCTGCGCGCTCACCTGTTTGATCGGAACGTTCCTGGCCTGGGTCAGCGAACGAACCAATACTCCGTTTAAAAAAGTCTTTGTCGTAATGGCGTTGGTTCCCTTCATTATTCCGGGGATTCTCAGCACGATTTCCTGGATCCTTCTTCTCAGTCCGAAAATCGGGTTGATTAATTTGACACTGAAGGGGCTCCTAGGCCTGGAGTCCGCGCCATTCAACGTTTATTCCATGTGGGGCATGATCTGGGCGGAAGCAATCCACGATTACCCGCTGGTATTTCTTCTCATGTCTGCCGCCCTTCGCAACATGGACACTTCGCTGGAAGAGGCGGCGCTGACAGCTGGATCGAGTACGTGGACCACCTTTAAGCGAATTACCCTGCCTCTGATGCGCCCGGCCCTGTTCAGTGTGTTATTGATCGTCTTTATTCGTGGCATCGAGGCATTTGAAGTGCCGGCGCTGATTGGCGTGCCGGCCAAGATCTCCGTTTTTACCACCAAGATTTTTCTCGCTATCCATCAGTTTCCTTCGGACTTCGGGTTGGCAGGCTCCTATGCTGTCACGCTATTGGTCATCAGCAGCATTGGCGTTTTAATCTACGGCAAGATTACGCGGCGTGAGGAGCGTTACGCCACAGTTACTGGCAAAGGGTATCGTCCGAGGGTGATCGATCTTGGTAAATGGAAATATTTTACCTGCGCGCTGTCGTTCTTTATATTCTTTCTCGCCGTTATTCTGCCCGTGTTTGTGCTGCTGTGGTCATCGTTCATTCCGTATTACGGCGTTCCCTCGCGTGAGCTCATGGGCAAGATGACCCTGGCCAATTATCATTACATATTGAACTATCCGCTCGCTGTGACTGCGTTCAAGAACAGCTTCTATCTGTCCGTCGGTTCGGCAACCTTGGTGATGCTGCTCACCTCGGTGATCGCCTGGGTAACTGTAAAAACCAAGCTTCCCGGACGAGCCCTGTTGGACAATATGACCTTCATTCCCATTGCGATGCCGGGCATCGTACTGGGTGTCAGCTTGATATGGGTGTATCTCACATTGCCGATTCCGATCTATGGCACGATGTGGGTATTGCTGTTAGCTTACATCACCAAGTTTATGCCCTACGGCATTCGGGCGGCGTCGGCTTCCATGATTCAAATTAATAAGGAACTTGAAGAGGCGTCCCTCACGGCCGGAGGCACCTGGTTGCAAACCTTCAAGAAAATTATTCTGCCGCTGTTGATGCCCGGTTTTACCGCCGGATGGATTTACATCAGTATCATTGCTTTACGCGAGCTTTCCACATCCATCTTACTTTATTCTTACAACAGTACGGTTCTTTCGATCATGGCATTTGACTTGTGGGAAGGCGGGCAATACACGTACGTTTGTGCATTAGGAGTCCTGATGGTTCTGTTGCTTCTTGTGATGGCATTTATCGCCCGTAAGCTGGGAGCAAAAATAGGGATCGCGCAATAAATTAATCTTTTTTACAAGTGAGATCCGTATAGCCGTCACCCATCCGGAGGAAATATGGCAGATAGAAGAGACATGGTTCAAATCGAGGCTCTCGAAAAGTATTTCGGCGAAGACAAGGAACGCGTTCATGTTCTCAAGGGCGTATCGCTGAACATACCCGAGGGATTGCTCTATACGTTTCTGGGCCCAAGCGGCTGCGGCAAGACCACCACCTTGCGCTGTGTCGCTGGGTTAGAGAGGCCGGACGGTGGCCGGATCAGCATTGGCGGACAAACGGTTTTCGCTTCGGGCGAGCGCGTTTATGTTCCCACCAACAAACGTCCGATCGGGATGGTGTTTCAATCTTATGCGATTTGGCCGCACATGACGGTTGCTCAAAACGTCGCGTATCCACTGACGATTCAACGTAGATCCAAGGACGAAATCAAACGCAGGGTCAAAGACGTTCTCAGGATTGTAGGACTTGACGGTCTGGAAGATCGCCCCGCTCCGAAACTTTCCGGCGGACAGCAGCAGCGGGTTGCGTTCGCCCGCGCTCTGATCAACGAGCCCAAAGTTATGTTGCTGGATGAACCGCTGAGTAACCTGGACGCGAAACTGCGCGTGCAGATGCGCTCGGAAATTAAAGCGTTGCAGCGGCGGACCAATATCACCACGATCTTCGTCACGCATGATCAAGCCGAAGCTTTGGCGATTTCAGATCAGATCGCCGTCATGCACGGCGGAACACTGATAGAGGTCGGTTCGCCGCACCAGCTTTACACTCGACCGAAACGGCGATTTACCGCGACATTCCTGGGGCTGACCAACCTCATTAATGGGAAAGTTCTTGACGTCGACGGTGACGGCAGGCCAGGCAAGATGGAGACGAAAAAAGGTATTTTGAGTTTTATTCCGGCGCCTGGGCTAAAAAAAGATCAGGCGGCGGTAATTTCGATACGTCCGGAAAACATTCCGTTGCACAAAGAGAAGCCCCAGAGCTTGGAGAACGTGCTTGAGGGCACTGTCACGGAAGCAATCTTCATGGGCGACTCTTACCAGTGCAAAATTGCTGTCGGTGACGATATTCTCGCCGTTCACACGCACCCATTTCAATCGGTGAATCCTGGCGATAAAGTTTATTTGCACTTGGACCCCAAGAGTTGCAATGGATTGCCGGCGGATGATACGGAGGGTGTTGAAGAAACGATGGTAGCGAACTACGATAAAGAATCGCCACAGGCGAAAGGAGTACTTTCATGACAGCACTAGAGGCTAGAAAATTAGCCGAAGATGAGATCAAAGCCGGTAAAACACCGAAATACACCGATCTACGTGACTGGCTCGAGATTGTCGACAGTTTCGGCGAGCTAAAAAAAATCGACGGAGCCGATTGGAATCTTGAAATGGGCACACTCGCCGAGCTTCTTTCGCGCGAGACCAAAGGTGGGGCTGTGCCAGCGGTCCTTTTTGATAACGTGCCTGGCTATCCGAAAGGATTTCGCACTCTCTTTGCCCAGAATGCCTCATTTAAAAGAATGGCATTAAACCTCGGCTTGCCGCTGGAACTCTCGAACCTCGACTTGGTACGAGCCTTCCGTCAGAAGCTCGTTACGCACGAGCCGATCAAGCATAAAGTAGTGACCAAAGGTCCGATCCTGGAGAACGTGGATTCGGGTGACAAGGTCAATCTGCTCAAGTTCCCCGTGCCTTTTATGCACGAGCTCGATGGCGGCCGTTTCATCGGCACTGCCTGCCTAGTTACAACGCGGGATCCGGATGAAGGCTGGGTTAATTTCGGCGCCTACCGCGGCATGGTTCATGACGAAAAGAGCATGGGGTTGTACATTTCTCCAGGTAAGCATGGCAGCATTCAACGCGCCAAATACTTCGAACGCGGAAAACCCTGCCCGGTTGTTATCTCTGTTGGTCAGGACCCTGTGTTGTTTATGGTTTCCGGTAACGAGATCGATTACGGTGTGGGCGAATTTGATTATGCCGGTGGACTGAAGGGTGCGCCCATCGAGATCATCGAAGGTAAAGCCACCGGACTACCATTTGCCGCCAACGCAGAAATTGTCATCGAAGGGTGGATGGATCCCACCGACCGGAAGACCGAAGGACCCTTCGGTGAGTGGACCGGTTATTATGCTAGCTCGAGCCGTCCGGAACCGGTGGTACGGGTTGAAAACATTTACTACCGCAATGATCCAATTCTCTGTTGCGCACGCCCCGGCCGGCCGCCGTCGGACTATTCAATCGCCAAATGTATGGTGAAGGCGGCCTTGATCTGGGAGCAGGTTGAGAAATGCGGCGTCCCTGATGTCAAAGGCGTGTGGTGTCACGAGGCGGGCGGCGGGCGTTTGTTTAACATCATTTCGATCAAGCAACGTTATCCGGGCCATGCGCGTCAAGCCATGCTAGCAGCCTCCCAGGTCCATGCCGGCGCTTATCTCGGCCGCTATGTGATAGTTGTCGACGACGACATTGATCCAACGAATACGTTCGATGTTATATGGGCTTTGGCGAGCCGTTCGGATCCGGTGGAGTCTATCGAAATCCTACGCCGCTGCTGGAGTGGTCCTCTCGATCCGCGCATTCACCCGAGCAAGAAGGGTTTCAACTCGCGTGCGGTCATCGATGCGTGCCGGCCGTTTGAATGGATGAAAGAGTTCCCGCCGGTGGCAGAGTCATCTCCCGAATTGCGCGAGAAGATTTATAACAAGTGGAAGAAAGTTATCGAAGCTTAGGAAAAACTCTGGTTGTGCTTACAGGAGGGCGACCGCTGATGCAGTCGCCCTCTTTTTTTGAACTCTGTTGCAACAGATAGGTGGCCCGCAGTGGGGCTGCCTACCGAAAGGAGCAATCATGAAATTAGCTGGCCAGGTAGCTGTAGTGGTGGGTGGTGCTCGAGGTATCGGCGAGGCGATTGCCCACCTCTTCTCTAAAGAAGGCGCCAGCGTTGTCTTGGTCGATATCGATAAGGCCAAGCCGCAATTGGATGGCGTGGCTCAAGCAATTAACCAACGGGGCGGCAATGCGATAGCTCTTATTGCCGATGCCACTGATGATGCGCAGGTCAAGAACATGGTGAACGAAGTTATCGAGCGCCATGGCAAAATCGATGTCCTAGTCAACAGCGCGGGATTACGCGGGCCGCTCGTCCCGGTTCAAGACATCACTGAGGAGGAGTGGGATCTTGTTCTTTCAGTTAATCTGAAGGCTGTGTTTCTGTGCTGCAGGGCAGTGTTAAAAGTGATGATCAAACAGAAAAGCGGCAGCATCGTCAGCATCTCCGGCACCGCCGGAAAAGAAGGTATGGCCCTTCGCGGTTCTCTTTGCGCCGCCAAGTGGGGATTATTGGGGTTGACTCAGACCATCGCCAAAGAAGCTGGACCCTACGGCATCAGAGCCAATATCATTTGTCCCGGTGGTATGGATGAGCCCGACCTGCGGGTCATGTATGCGGAACGGGCCAAGGGACTTGGAATGGAATTCTCGCAGTTGGAGAAAAGCATCTTGGAGCTGACGCCTTTGCGGAAATATGCCAAACACGAGGAAGTCGCAAAAGCTGCTTTATTTCTCGCATCGAGCGACTCATCGCACACCACCGGAGAATCGCTCAACGTTTCCGGCGGACGGTTGATGAATTGAGGCTTCGAGCTATTCCTCGCTATGGCAATCCGTAGACAGAGCTGAGGCCCGATTCATCTTTATTGGCTAAAGTTGATTGTTACCCCAAACCGTGTCTCTCAACGAGGGCCGGAGCTGCATCCGTACTGGTTGGAGATCTGATCAGAATCTCGCTTCAAGCCGCTCGGTTAGGACCACTCCCCTAGCCGTGACTCGTGCTCGATAAGGGAGCGTTTCCACGCCCGCTTTGACGGCTCGGCGCAACCAGCGACCATACTCCGAGTCGATTTCATCGGCCGGTCGAAAATAGTTGCAGTCGCCGCGTTGGATTACGAAAACTACCGCGGCCCGATGGTCTTTTCTGCGAAGCCGGATCAATTCTTTCAAATGTTTAGTGCCGCGCTCGGTAACTGCATCGGGAAATGCCGCCGCACCATCTATGGCGAGTGTGACATTTTTAACTTCGACGAAACAAAAGCCATTATTGCCATCGAGCCGCAGATCGAGTCGTATGCCCTGACGCGTAATCACTTCACGATGGATTGCCGTATATCCTCGCAGTTCGCTGATGACGCCTTTTTCTATGGATTCGGCGACGAGTCGGTTCGGATGCAGGGTGTTAATGCCGACCCAAGTTGTTCCGACTCTGACGATTTCCCAAGTATACAGCAAACGGCGGCCTTTCTTCGTGCTGGGTGAAATATACACCGTGCTACCGGGTTCGGCGCAGCCTGTCATGCTGCCGGTGTTGGTGCAGTGGGCTATGACGACTCGGCCGTCAGCCAGGCGTACATCGGCGAGAAAACGTTTGTATCGGCGAACAAGAATGCC
>JAICEJ010000214.1 GCA_025924215.1 Candidatus Binatia bacterium | reverse complement strand
GGTATCGTTCCCGGCATCGGCTCACAGGTGGTCGATTGGCTTGCCTATGGCCATGCGGCGCAAACCAGCAAGGACGCAAGAAACTTCGGCAAAGGCGATGTGCGCGGTGTGATCGCGCCGGAGAGCGCCAATGACGCCAAAGACGGCGGCGATCTGGTGACAACCTTGCTGCTGGGATTTCCTCAGGGAGTGGTCACCGCGTTATTCATAGTCGCGCTATTGGCGTGGGGATATCTACCCGGTCCTGAGATGGTTAAAAAGAACCTCGACATCGTCTATAGCGTGGTCTGGATTCAGGGCATCTCCGGAGTGATCGGAACCTTGGTCGGCTTTGTTTTAGCGGCGCAACTGGCCAAGCTCGCCGAGGTGCGTTACTCGGTCATGGTGCCGATCATTTTCATATTTGTTCTGATGGGCGCCTTCAGTGTCAACCGTGATCCGATCGATTTGCTTGTGGTCGTGGTGTTCGGAATCATCGGCTATCTGATGAGGCGATTCGGTTATCCCAGGCCGGCAATGATTCTAGGCCTGGTACTCGGCGGTCTCATGGAGACTTATCTATATCGATCGATGGCGAGCTATGGATTCAGCTGGCTCGCCAGGCCCTCGGTGATCGTGCTGCTGAGCCTGGCAGCTATCTCTTTTCTTCTGACCATGCGGGCCAGGCTGAAGAGCTCGCCCAAAGCTCAGGCGGCGTAGGCGATCTCAGCGCGGTCCGATCATGAATAACCTATTCACCTATTTTTTATTTTTTATTTTTCTGGCCGCCACAGTGGGGGGATGGAGTTGGCCCTACATTGCCAAGTTGATGCCGGTGTATGTTGCCGCGATTCCCGGTTTGATTTTGGTCGTGGCACAGCTTGCGCGTGACGCTTTCGGCAAGGCACCCGCCGCCGAAACCGGTGGCGGCTCAATCGATATGGATGAAGTTTATACCGCCCAGCTGGAAAGCAAGGTCGAAGTCCGGCGCACCTTGCTGTTCTTTGCCTGGTTTATCGGCGGGGCACTGGGCATTTGGTTACTGGGGATTGTCATTGCCCTCCCCGTGCTGGTTCTGCTCTATGCTCTTATCGAAGGCAAAGAGAGCTGGACTACTTCGTTGGTGATGACCGCGTGCACCTTCTTATTGATCTGGGGCCTCTTCGAATACATGCTGGAAACACGCTGGCCCGCCGGATTGCTGTTCGGCTATTGACCTCACGAACTCTCGAACATTGCCGTCGCAAAAATTCGTTAGGCACGCCCGCGCCATTTTGGCAATCGTCCATACCCCTTTACCCATGTCTGCGGATCATGTTAGGTATCGAGGAATAGCTTACAGGCGACAAGGATAAACAGAATGCAGATCATCGAAAAGGAATTTACCGCCAAGGAGCACGGCATCGCCGGTTTCCTGTCTCATCCCGAACGCAAGACACCGGGCCCCGCATTGCTTTTGATTCATCCCAAGGGTGGAATGACCGACTACATCAAAATCGAATCACGCAAGTACGCCAGGCTGGGTTACAGCACGTTTGCTATTAACGTTTTCGAGCAACTCGGCTACCCTGCGGCAACCCACATCGAAACCGGATCACAGATTCAAGCCAAGACCGCCGATCCCGAATTCACCCGGGTGCTCACCGAGGGGTGGCGCTTTTTGCTTTCGCAGCCGCACGTGAATAAGCAACGAGTAGCGGTGTGCGGTTACTGTATGGGCGGGCGCATCGCGATTCATTTCGTTGCCGCAACGCCCGAGGTGCGTGCGTTCGTCGGTTACTATCCAACGGTGCGTGACGAACCGACGTCGGCCTTACGGCCGGTTCATCCCTCGGAGGCGGTGGGCAAGGTTCGTTGCCCGTCAATCGTTTTGTACGGCGCCGACGATGTCACCACGGTTGTGCCGGTGCAGGAAAAGATGTGGCAGGCATTTAAAAACAACGGTCAGCCCTTGGAGTGGCACTTCTTTCCATTCGGCGGGCACGGTTACGTCGATCCGGGCGCGGTCGGTTATCACGCCCACGCCGCTGAGCTGTCGTGGCCACTGGTGGTGGATTTCATGGAGCGCCATCTTCAGTGGGGCGACGCGGCATAAAGGCGATTTATAAGTCTGGATAAGTAATTTAAGTTTAGTAACATTTTGGAGGTGCGCAGTGGAAAAGATTAGTAAACCGACTGTCGTCGATACCGAGAAACAAGCTCAGTGGGGACGCGTGACCGGCCGTAATTACATCCGCCCGACGCAGACGGATCGCGCCCATATCGCGCTCAACTGTTACGAGCCGGGAGCCAATGACGAGATGCATTGCCATCCAGGATCGGATCATACGTTCTTGGTAATCGAAGGCGAGTGCACCATGAAAGGGCTAAACGAGGGCGAAGAATACAAGTTGACCCAGCACCAGGCGGTGCATGTGCCGGCGGGGTATTTTTACCAGCTCAACAACACCGGATCCGGGCGGCTGATTCTTTATCAGGTTAGCACCGAGCCGAACCCTAAGCCCAAGATTGGCAAGGTGCTGTACGGCATCGATACCAGCTTGAAAGAGCATCTGCTGGAACCGATCGGCTAATCCGGAGGAAGAGATGACGTTCGAACAGGTACTGCAGTGGTGTCGTGACAATGGCGCCGATGCCAGAGGAATTTACCGGGCAAGAGACTTCTGGATCCGCCGCTCCGATCGTCTGCCCGATAATTTGCCGGCAATCGGCGCGCTCTTTCATTGGGATGTGCGGTTGAGTGAAACGCAATTAGCCGTCAGCCCGTCCGACATGGAGCGCATGGTTAACGGTAAGATGACTCTCGACCAATTCAAGGCCACTCACCGTCGCGGTTGATTCTCTCAGCTAGCCAACAAGACACGGGTGATCAATTAACACTAGGCCGCAGCAAGATTGCTGCGGCTTTTTACTTTGAGCTGACGAGAGTGCGGCGACAGATTAGCTCGATTGGAGCGCCAGGTGGATGACTGAAGAGTAAGCGCACTATTCATCTTTGGACATACTGTCAGTCTGCCTTCATCGCGTTGACAACTCCGCGGTGCGCACAATACAGTCGATATATCCGGTAGAAAGCTAAGTGCTATGGAGCTAACCCTCGCGATCCATCCGATCACGGCAATTCGCTTCGGTCATTCGACCCGCTTGGACGGGACCTCGCTGGATGTCGATGCCGAGCAGTTGCGAGCACTGCTCCTTGAAGACCAAACCTTGACCGCGGTGGAGTTAGAGCTCGCTTGTCCTGGAGAGAGCTGCAGGGCCGGCCCGGTTTTCGACATCATCGAACCGCGCGCTAAGTCGCCGGATTCGAGCCCTGATTTTCCCGGCATTCTCGGCCCGCCGCACACGGCGGGATTGGGGACAACCCATGTCCTCGAGGGCTCCGCGGTGACTGTGCTCAGAGAGAAGTCGCCCGGAGATTCTCGCGGCGCCACCGGGTACGTCTTGGAGATGAGCGGCGAAGCGGCGGTCGGATCGAAGTACGGCTCTTTGCAGCATTTGATTATCGTGCCCCGCACGCAATCGGGTCTCCCTGATTACGCGCGGCACAGAGCTTATCGACTTGCCGGACTTAAAACCGCCGTGTATCTCGCGCGCGCGGCATTCAAGCACGAGCCGGCGTCGCGCGCGACGTTTGAGACTCTCGATTCCGGTGCAAGAGGACGTGACGGCCTGCCGTGTGTCGCCTATGTTGGCCAGATTTTTTCACGTCAGCGCAAGCCGGAGCTGTATGAGCAGATACTGTACGGTCTCGGCACCGACGGCATGTTACCGGTGCCGCTGCATCCGGATGAATGGCTTGACGGCGCGCTGCTGCCGTCGTATCACACCTCCCTTGGCGGGGCGGAGACTTATTTTTACCAGAACCACCCGGTGATAACCGAGCTTTACCGGCGCCATCAAGCGCGCGAGTTAAATTTCGGTGGCACGGTAGCAACGATTGCGTCGGCCGACAATTTCGATCGCGAGCGTAATTGTCGCTTCGCTGCCAATCTCGTCCGTACGGTTCTGAAAGCCGACGCGGCGATTTTGACAAAATTCGGCGGCGGCGTGCCTCATACCGATCTTTCGGAAACCGCGCGCCTCTTGGAAGGAATGGGCATCAAAACCGCAGTGCAGGTCACCGATTTGGCGCGCGACCGCAGGGTGGAATCGGCGCTGCTGTTTAACTTTGCGGAGGTGAACGCGATCGTGTGCATCGGCGGCAACAGCACCAGCTGGAACGTGCCGCGTGTCGAGCGAGTCATCGCCGCTTCTGCGGAGTTGAAGGAAGCGCTCGGCGGGCCCTTGCATCTGGAATCGCTGAACGTCGTGGGCATCGCCAATCAGCAGGGAGCGTCAAGGCTCCGCGCGATGGTTTACTAGCAGGCTGGTGAAAAAGCCTCATATGCTTCGTTGCGTTTGCTCGACTCGCTTCAACGTACTGAAGCGTACGCCGCAGCTCATCGAACTTCGCGCGCCTTGCCTTTGAGTCTTTTTGACCAGCCTGTGATCGGGCTTTTCGGAAACTGGTACCTATTAAACGTTTTGAACTGATTGCGAGATAGGGAGGCCGAGGATGCGAATCGCACATTACCTAAACCAGTTCTTCGCCGGAGTTGGCGCAGAAGAAAAAGCTGGCATGCCGCTCGAAAGCCGTGAAAGCGCCGTCGGCCCTGGAAAACTATTGGAACAGCAGATTGGCGGCGACGCGAAGGTGGTGCTGACGTTGGTGTGTGGCGACAATTATGCGGTCGAGAACCAGGATCAGATAATCGCGGCCGCTGTTCAGAAAATTCGCGAAGCCAACGTCGATCTGTTAATCGCCGGGCCGTGCTTCCAAGCAGGCCGCTACGGCATGGCCGCGGGCGCGATCTGTTCGGCGGTACAGTCGCAGTTGAACATTTTTGTGCTAGCAGCGATGAGCGAAGAAAATCCCGGCACCGATCTCTATCGAGAGCTGATGTACATCGTCGACTCGGGCTCCAATGCGGCCAAAATGCGCGAGGCGGTACGAAAGATGGCCGCTCTGTCGCGCAAACTGATCGGTAATCAGCCGATTGGCTTGCCCAAAGAAGAAAGCTATTTCCCCCGGGGCTTTATCCGCGATCGATTTGTCGAGCAAACGGCGGGACAGCGGCTGGTCGACATGGTATTGGCGAAAGTCAAAGGAGAGCCGTTCGAATCGGAAATGGCGCCGACGACATTTACGCCTGTGCCGATTCCGCCGGCGGTGAAAGACCTTACGCGGGCGAAGTTGCTGTTGATCACCGATGGCGGGCTGGTTCCAAAAGGCAATCCGGACAACATTGAGGGGTCGGCGGCGACGCGGTGGGGCTCGTACAAGATCGACGGCTGCGACGATCTCAAGGGCGAGGATTATGAAATTTCGCACGGCGGTTATGATCCGCAGTTTGTTCGTGACGATCCCGATCGGCTGGTGCCGCTCGATGTTATGCGCGAGCTGGAACAATCCGGCGCAATCGGCGAACTGTACGAAGAATTTCTTTCGACGTCGGGCTTGGCTAATCCGCTGTCGAATACGCGGCGCATGGGGCGTGAGATGGCCGATAAGGCCAAACGGCTCGGTATCGACGCGGTGATATTAACGTCTACCTGAGGTACGAGTACTCGCAGCGGCGCTGCGATCACGACTGAGTTGGAAAAGGCGGGGATTCCCACCGTGCAGATTACTTCGGCTATGCCGATTGCCAAGATGGTGGGCTGCAACCGGCTCGTGCTCGGCAATGGTATCGTCCACGTGGTTGGCGACGCCAAGTTGTCTGCGGAGCAGGAGAAGGAAGTGCGCCGGCAACTGGTACAAAAAGCGCTCACCGCGCTCCAGGCAGACAAACCAGAATAAAGTTTGCCGATGATGAAAGGTTGGTGCGGTGTGTAGCAGTGCTTCTGGCGTTAAAGCGGGGCGAAGCCTGCCGATCGCCGAGGTTGCCCCGCCAGATCTTTTCGGTCGGTTCTAGTTAGCAATGCGACCAAAATCTTGACGTTATCTCCACAATTGATCGAAGAACCCCGACCTTTTCACCTCTTCGACGTAGCGATTGTCGTAATACGCGGTCAGCGGCGTGGCCGATGCCATTTTCGGATCGGCGAGATTGCTCTGCACCATCTGCTTGACCATACCGCGCAACGCCGCCTCGGGGATCATGCCTTCCTTGGCATAATTCTCGGTCGCGAAGCGATACGATTGTTCCACCATATCGGCGTCATTCATGGGCATCCACTTACTCATCACCTTTTTGGTGTATTCCCTGTCGGTCTGGATGATTTTTATCGCCTCCGCCGTGCCCTTGATTGTCTTAATCACGGTGTCCTTATCTTTTTCGGCAACCGACCGGCGCGCGACGATACCGTTAGTGATAAACGGGGTGAGCTTCGCGAGATCGCTTGGTGAAGCGATCTCATGGTAACCCTGCTTCTTAAGCTGAAAGTTATACGGCGGTGAGAACACCGCGCCGTCCACCGAGCCGCGGCTCAAACCCGCGAAGGCTTCCGGCTGACCGCCCATTTGGAGAATCGTCACGTTCTTGATGTTGTGACCATCGATCAAGGTTTGCAGGGCAAAATGCGTCACAGTGCCGAGGCGGCTTACACCGATTTTCCTGCCTGCCATGTCTTCCGGTTTTTTGATTTCGGATTTCACCATGATCGACTGCGTAAAACGTGGCACCATCGCAGTAATATGGATGATATCTCCGCCCTTTAGGATGTTCGATATCACCGCGGGTCCGCCCGCTCCGGCCAAATCCGCCGCTCCTGATAACATGGCGTTGAACAGCGCCGAAGAAGCGCCGATAAACACCGGGTCAAAGTCAATTCCGTGTTTCTCAAAAATGCGCGCGTCTTTGGCGACAAACCACGGAAGACAATTGAGACCGATGGGCGAGAATGGAAAAGGAACTTTCTTGAGAGCCTGCGCTTGGAGCAAGCCAGGCGAGAGAAGCGCCGCGATGATAATGAAGATGGCAATCCCGCGGCTACCCCTCAAAGAACGGTAAGAAGACGGAAAATCTAGCGAGCGTTTCATCCCGGATCCTCCTCTCTTCGTGAGTTGCTGGTCTAGTACATTCGGCTGAGCGCTGTCAATGCGGGGGTCGTCGTTACCTTGGCTCGATGAATCGAATCGCCGCGCAGGAACAGCTTGAACCGTTTGAACTCTTCGGACCGTTCACTCTCCTTTGAATTGCTTCTCAAAAAATCCGAACGTCCGTGGCCAGGAGGCGTCCGCCGCATGCTTGCGGTAATTGCCTGAACCGAAATTGGCAAAGGCGTGAGCCGCATTGGGATAGGAATAAAATTCATGCGGCTTTTCGAATTTCGTCAACTCGGCATCGAGCCTGCGCATGTCCGCCGGCGATGGATTCTTATCGTCCTCACCGAAGTGACCCATGATCGGACAATGAATCGCTTTAGTCCGGTCAAAGGGAGATAAGCCCTCTCCCCACGCCGAAAATGGATCCCCGCCGTAGTACATCACACCGGCTTTAATATCCGGATTTACCGAAGACATCAGATAGACGATCCGGCCGCCCATGCAAAAACCGACAATACCGATCTTGCTCGGATCGACCGACTTGTGCGATTTGAGATAATTGACCGTGGCATCGATGTCTTGGATCACCGTTGCATCGCGTAGCCTCATCCGCCGGGTCGGCGCATCGTCTTTGCAGTCCGGCGGATCGCGATGATACAAGTCCGGCGCCGCCGCAACAATGCCGTGGGTCGCGACCAAATCGGAGAATTTTACAAAATCATCGACGCCCGTCTGCCCCTGAACCACGACAACTGCAGGCGCGGGCCGCGAATTCTCTGGCTGGCTGAGGTAAACTCGCATCTTCGAGTTATCGACGTTTAGGTTCTCCCAAGATGAAGCCATGATCCCTCCACTATGGTTTTTGTCTTAGATGTGCGTTACATAAATATCACTAGACTCGGCTCATCTGATCCATTTCTTCGCTGTCATCCCGAGCTCCGGCGAAGGATCTGTT
>JAICEJ010000213.1 GCA_025924215.1 Candidatus Binatia bacterium | reverse complement strand
CGCGGATTCCAGGCTTCTTTATCGTCAGCGCCGTGTACATGATCGGTGAAAAGGCTGCAGACGCGATCCTGGCTGACAATCACTAGCTACTTATCAGATCCGGTTATTGCGGTTCGATTTCCGGCGGAGTAGCGCCCGAGCCGTCTCCTCGTCTCGCGAGGTTTTGCCTAATTGCTATTGAAGGACAAGTCGGCTTCTGCGCCGCGCCGCGGCTTCCAAGCGAGCGAGTAATATTCACCGCGATCCCGGGCCCAGGGATCGAAAACATTTACGACCTGTTCGAGTTCTTCGCGCAATTCTGGAACCGTTCTTTGAAGCACGCGCTTCAATGGCGAGACTTCGACCGTGTGTCCGTTGGCTTTCTTCGATTCGAAGATTTTGGCGCCAGGACCGTTATTGTTTACCCAGTTATAGCCTAGGTTGGTGTAAAACGCCGGTCGAAAACTCGATGTTAAAAAGCGATCGCTGAAAAGCCGCCGGGATGCGTTCAGAATGAAAACCTGGAATTGTGTTTCCGAGATAGCAAAGCCGTGCGGCCGCGCGAATTCAGCGAGCCATCCTACCATAGCATCGACGTCTTCGATGTTATCCACGAGGGTGCCGTTGGGATGGCCCAGGCAGTCGTTGATTTGGCTGCCGTCGTCATTTTTCTGCGCGGTTGTGATGATCTTCGAGGAATCACAGCGATGTTGTCCATATACTTCTCGAAGTAGCTCCACGAGCTTTTGCTGCTCTGTCCATTCGGCCGAGTTCTTTGAGACCCGCGGATCGATGAAATCATCGAACTTGGTCAGCTGTTTGAGACCGTACTGGCGTCGATATTCATTATAGCGCGGTATGCCGCGTTCCCGGTCGCGGATGAGATCCAAAGCGGCGACATCTATTTTACCGCTGCCACTTTTTAGGCGAGGCATGGATAGGCTTTGTAAAAACTTCGGATGGTTGCGCAATGTCAGCTTGCCGAGCCGCTGCCGGCCCAAAGACAGCGCCCAATTGGCCGGCCCGTGCTGATGCATTGCTGGAGTCGCCTTGCCACGCAGAGTTTCAGAAACTGCAATCTTCGACTTGATGACGTTGCGGTCGCCGTTCAGCTCGCGGAGTTCAATGAAGTCGGGGAGCATCGGATGCAAGCGGTACGCGTTGATGAACTCCTCAGGAAAATTGAACGGCGAACCGAAGTGGTTGACCCCGGCATTGACATCGGCTTGCGTATTGCCGAGACCGACGATACCCGGTCCGGCGGCGAAAGCGGCATACCATGCGGCGAATTTCCTGCCATTGCCGGATTGAGTAAACCACTGGATTACCCGCTCGAGAGCGGCATTGACCGAAGGGTGCTCCATAAAGAGACCCGACCAATTGGCATTCATAGCGAGGTAGACCGGTTCGTTGTAGAGCAGCTGGGTGGTCCACTCGACTGTGTGGATCTTCGCGATCTCGGCTGCAATCACTAGACGCGCGACTTCGAAGAGCTCGTCGGCTGTGACCTCCTTGTTACTGATCACCTTGGCGGGCTGTAGCAGCCGTCGTAATCCGGAATCGCCATCCGGGTTTTTTCTCATTTCCAGGCGAAAGGCGTCGACAAACAAATTGTGCTCGCGCGCGAATACGTTGTGCAAAAAACTTAGACCGATGTTCCAGTTGTCGGGGAAGGCGACAGCCTCCTGGCCGATCCACTGTGGATTCATGGGATCGGCAGAGTTCAACCTCGGCAAATAAACCGGCGGCTCTTCCCTAGGCATTACGCCCGGTTCGAGCAATAGTTTGGCCGGATCGCGCTGATCGCGCTTTACCCGCCGGCGCGAAGTCTCGTCGTACCCGTAAATTTGCGAAGCATCCCACCATGCGGTGACTTTGTTGGCGGTGGTTCTATGCGCGCGTGTCATGTAGGAGTTTCTGCCGATCTTGAAGGTAGGCGCCGGCATGTCCTGAGCGATCAAGCTTTTATCGATGCGATCTGCCGGGCGGCAGCCGGCCGGTTCCGCTTGCGCGGGAGCCAATCTACTTCGATCGTTTGCTGCTTCGTGATCATCGCAGCCCATCGCCATCATTACCGACTCGTTTTGTCCTTCGTCTAGATGAGAAAACCAATCGTGGGTCACGAACTGGATCCAGAATCCAGCGAGCAAATTTAAGTGCGACGCTTTTTGATAGTCGCAACTCGCTTCGGCCGAGTTTCTTAGCTCGTGATCATCGCATGTGCCGACCCATGGGCGGCTGAATAATTTTTGGCTAATGAGCTGCGGGTCGGGCTTTAACAAACCGATTCGACCGCCGTGGCGATTTGCCGCAACCGGGTCCATAGTCAGCTCCGGAAACGTGCTCTCGAAGTCAACGTTGCGCGCAAACGGCTGGCCGGTAGAGCCCATCAGCGGATTAGTGATGTCGTTGCAAATCCCGCCGATCGTGCGAAAGCGTATCAATTCACCGGAACATAGTTGAGGACCATCGCCGCCGACCTCACTGTAGCGCGGATGGTCCTTCGGCAGGCGCAATTCGGGCCAGGTCTTTGTGACATTGGTTGGGCTGTGCCAATCGCGCATATAAGTCGCGAAAGTGCCGCTGTTGTCGAACAGATTAAACTTCAGCAATTCGAGACGCTGGTACTCGAGATCGAGTAGCGCGCCGTTAAGGCCGCGGTTGTCCGGACTAAAAAAACCGAGCTTGCCGGCCCAACCGCGAGTCCTGCTTTCAGGGCCTGCCGCGGCCGAGTAGCGTTGCCAGTCGATCCACGGTGTGTTGCGCCAAGCTACCGCTGACTCGCCGCCGCGGCAGCGCGCACTGTCCTCATGAACTTTTCCGAGAAAGCGCGCCGAGCGTTCCTGCGCGACTTCGCGCAAGCCGCCAAGCGCATAGGCGAGGCAGCTACCCACCTGAGTCTGTCTGATCGAGGCATAGGCGCCAAGTAAGACCAGAGCGAGCAGTAAAGAAAGCAAGAAAGTTCTTTTCATGGGACGGTCATTAAAGCTTCAGATCCGAGGATCTGAATTCCAGTGTTGCAGTATGCCGCAGGGGTAACCAAAGAGTCAATTTTCTTGGAGCGCTACGCGTCTAGATGCTAACGCTTGATGGCGCAATTATTTGCCCTCTGATGATAAAGACTGTATAGCTCAGGTGCACGTCGAAGTAGCAGGTCACGGACGTCTAAATCCCGGTAAAATTTTCCCCAATAAATTCACGCAACATGGCTGCCATCCCCGCTGAATTCTACGCCCTGGCCAATGCATTTCTATTCGCATTCCATAACGTGCTCACCAAAAAGGCGATGCGCTACTCTAATCCTGCCACCGGCGTGATCAGTAGCCTGTTAATTAATATTGTATTTCTCTGGAGCGTGTCGATCTTGTTCGTGCCGCTGTCGTCTTTGACGAGCGCGTCGATTTTGATTTTTGTCGTCGTCGGTTTTTTCCAACCCGGATTGACCCGCCTGCTAACCTATAAGGGCATCGATGCGCTGGGGGTAGCGATTACTGATCCGATACGCGCCACCACGCCCTTGTTCAGCGCGATGATGGCGATTGTCTTTCTCGGCGAGCAAATCACTTGGCCAATCGTTATTGCCACCTTGATGATTATCGCGGGCATCAGCTTATTGTCCTGGCGCCGCGGTTCCGTAAAACTTGCGGGCTCCGCCATCTTTTTATGGTATCCCATTGGCGCCTCTGCGCTGGCGGGGGCATCTCAGGTCGTGCGCAAATTCGGTTTGGCAGCCGTTCCGCATCCGTTTCTAGCGGCGGCGGTCACCGCTACTTCCTCTTTCGTGGTGTCGCTGGTGACGCTCTGGTATGTGGAGAAGAGCCAAGAAACCTGGAAAATGAACCGGCACTGCTTCTGGTGGTTTCTTGCGGGTGGGATTACCATCAGCCTGGGTATGGTCTGCATCTACTATGCCCTGGATTTGGGTAAAGTTTCTGTGGTGATTCCGATAAGCAGCACCGGCCCGTTCTTTTCGCTGATCTTTAGCGCGCTCTTTTTACGCGATGTCGAGCGTGTCACTCTTCGAATCGTCATCAGCGCCGCCATGATTGTCGGCGGCGTGTTGCTGCTGACGGTGTGGAAATGATCCGTGTGTTTAGCGTCTCCCTAGGACTGCAGAAGAAACTCCGGTTCATGACTGCTTTGTAGTCTCAATGCACGCCTTCCTGCCTTCTCAAAGATTCACGATTTTAGAGCATGGTTAGGCCAAGAATGGGATTGAGGGTACTTGTAGTAGAGCCATTTCCTTGCATAGATGAAAGAATGTGCTTTTTGCGCCATGGCAGAGCCGGGTGCTCGAGAGTCACATAACTGCTAATGCGCAGCGACATCAGGAGGTTCCTTAATGATCAACGAGTGCCATTCAAAGCGCATCATCGACCGACGGCTAAACACAAATTTAGGCTTCCTTCGGCATGTCAGCTTTTTAATTACCGCACTGATTGCTCTCTCGGGATTTGCGCTGAAGAATGGCGAGGCTGTCGCCGCAGATGCCGCTGAGGAGCGGGGCACATACGAGTCGGCGTTTGGATTTGGCAGGCAATCGTTGGGGATCAGTGGCGGCTATGGATTGGCACTCCCGGTTGGCGGTACTGACGGGCCCGAGTTGGAGGATATTCAATTCGTCTATGCCACCCCGCGTTGGGGCATCGGCATTTCGGATCCATTGGGAGGACGCAGTTGGTACCGGGGAAACTTCGAATTTTTGCTCGAGGGGACTTTTCTCTACATGTTCGAGCCCAAAAGCGGAATCGCCGGAGGTATCGCTCCAGGGCTGCGCTATAACTTCTTGACTAACACTCGGTTTATTCCGTTCTTTTTTGCCGGTGTCGGATTCATCGCTCTCGACGCTGATCTGGATCGGCAATCCGATGGTTTGAATTTCATCCTGCAATCAGGCGTGGGTCTTCATTATTTCATAAGCCAACAGACAGCGTTGACCGGAGAGTGGCGCTTTCATCATATTTCGAACGCGCGTATTCACGACAAAAATGCCGGCATCAACAGCAGTCTGTTTATGCTGGGCGTTACTTTCTTTCTCAGGTAGAGTTCAGTGCTACCCAGTCCTTTGATTCCAGGCATGTCAGCGCCAAGCGCAGAAACTTCGAATCGCTCGAAGGCAGGCGGTGAATCGAAAACCGAGAAGCGCAGCATCGGCTGCCTAATCAGATACGGGAATTTTCAATACCCGCGAGAGCCAACACTTCTGGGAGAGTGGCGATAGCCAAGCCGCGCCATTCTCTGGCCTCCCTATGCAACTCACTCAGGGACTCTTCCGAGGATGATCGGATCAGCACTGGCTGTAAACCTACTTTAGCCGCGGCTGCCAATTCATACTCCTCTCCATCGGCAATATAGAGGCAGGATTCAGGTTTACTGCCGAGTTGTTCGCATGCCAGGTGATAGATCCTCTCATCCGGTTTTTTCAAACGAGTTAGGCACGAGAAAATAGGCGTATCGATTGCGCTGGCAAAATCGGTTTCCTGCCAGAGCAGCGGAATCTCCACTGAGCAATTGCTGAGCAGTCCGGTTTTGTAGCGCCGGCGCTTAAGCTGGTTTAGTGTGCTTATGGCGTGAGCCTTCGGTCGCAGCGCCTTTTTGATGTATGCCATCCGGATTGCGACGGCTTGGTTAATCTGTTCAGCTTGCGCATCTACATTCATTTCGTTCAAGACGTATTTAATGCTGGCCTCGACAGTTGCAAAAGCGCCGACGACTCGCATTTCCGTGGTCTGATTCCAGAGCGGGTTGAATTGTTCGTAAGGCACCGTCAGGAGGTCGGCCATTTCCTTATGCATTTCGCCGACCGATGACATGAAACGGGTTACCAAGGTGCCAAACAAGTCAAAAATGACGGTATCGAATTTCATGTTTATAAATTTCGAAGAGGCGCTTAGAATTTGCGCCCAGTCTTGTTAGACCGAAGAAGCACCAGTTTAGCGATACTCCAACTAGGCTCTTATCCCATCGAACTTGGTTCTTCCGACTGATCACTCGTACAGCACTCTCTTGATCTTCCTCTTCATATCTTCGGGCAGATTGAAGAACGCGTTCACCCGCCGGGTCAGTTCATCGCCGGATATCGGCGCCACCCCCAGTCTGGCTTTCTTTGCTTCGGCGAGAAACTCCGGATCTCGCAGTGTCTTATCGAATGCCGATTTGATGGTGACAATTCGATCCTTCGGCACTCCCGGCGGAAGCATGAATGAGCGCTCGACGATATTGCCGCCATGGATCACCACGTCGATCAGCTGTTTGCCTTCCTCGTTCTTGCCGAAGTTGATCGCCAGCGGAACTTTGGGCAAGTCGGGATGTGCTTTCGGCGCCGCTTGAAGTACCACGATGCCATCGCCCGTTTCCATGGCTCGACTCCAGGTTGACTTGATCGAATCCCACCCCCAGCAAGAGCCATCGAGCTCGCCTGCTTCCATCGCGAGCCGTACCGGAGCCGTTCCCTTGTATCCGGAGACCAGCTGAATCGGAAAGTTGGTCGCGGTGCTGAGAACTCGCAAGGTATTATCGGTCAGGTTTCCAGGTCCCACCGCCCCCATCTTCGTCGGCTTTGGTGAGGCGAGCCATTTATCCGTGCTGACAATGCCGCTTGTCTTGGTAAAAGCGCAGGAGAAATGGTCCGCGGTGGGAGCGCCGAGATAGGTAAATTTGCGCATGTCGAATTCGACGCCGGGCTGCCCGAGTATTTGGCTAATGCTCTGGCTACCGGTGAAATGGCCGATGGTGAGGCCGTCCGGCTTCGCTGCTTTGTAGATGTGATTGGCTGCGATCATCATGCCGGCGCCGGGCATATTATCGACGATGATGGTTGGGTCACCGGGAATGTGCTTGGACAGTTGTCGGGCGATCATGCGCGCATAGGTATCGAAACCCCCGCCCGGAGGGCCGCCGACGATGATGCGCATGGTCTTGCCTTTGAAGAAAGTATCTTGCGAATAAACGCTTGATACGATCAAGAACGGCACCAGAAGAATCGTCAGAAAAAAACTTGCGCAGCGGATTTGTCGTTTCATTTAAATTTACCTCGTGAGATGTTTGCTCGTAAATTTACTTCAAGCTCGCGCCGTGGGTGGCGAAGGTACGTTCGATGAAGCCGCTTTCGTCCAGCCTATGGGCAATGCGACCGTCAATAACATCCTCCACTTTAAGATCCCCCACTTTGGGAGTGCGTGTTTTCAGAAGCCGCTGCACGTTGCGCAGCCCTTCCACAGAAGGGATCGGCTTGCGATCGACGCCGCGCGTTAGATCGAGATATCCATCTTCCGCGCTTGCGGCGTCAGTCCTCAGGTGGCGCATCAATGATTTTATAACTGCCGGTTTGTTCTTCGGCGCGAGAGAATAGGCCAACGCTTCAATTTCGGCTTTCAAGTAATTCTCCGCGAGATCGCTTTTCTGCTTAAGCAGAGCGCCAGGGACCACCATCGATTGGCCGGCGAGAAGCTTGGTCATCTCGGTATATTCGTGCAGGATCGTCATGCCTTTTTGCTGGAGTTTGCGGCTGAATGCGCCGTCGAGAACCGCGGCATCGCAGAGACCATTCTCAACCGCCTGCGCTTGGATCCCCTGATCGCCGACCACCTGCATTTGAATTTGATCGCGCTGCTGATCCAGGCCGAGGTGTTCAAGCCACAGGAGAATGCCCATCCATGTCGTGCCGCCGATGCTGGTCACCGCAAAACGTTTGCCGCGCAAATCTTCAGCTCTCTTGATGTTGGGCCGGACGACCAGATCATAGGTGTTGCGGCTGGAGAAGCTGGCGACGAATCTAAAGTCATGTCCCGCTGCGACCGCGGCCAGCATGGCGCTGCCGCCGGTGCGACCGATGTGTATGTCGCCCGAGGCCAGGCCGGCGACCAGGGTCGGCGCGCCGCGGATCAGAATCGGCTGCGCATCGATGCCGTACTTGGCAAAGATTCCCTGCTCGTGAGCAATCCAGAGCGGCATCAGGCGCGCCGTTACAGTCGCGTAGCCGATGACGGTTTTCACT
>JAICEJ010000212.1 GCA_025924215.1 Candidatus Binatia bacterium | reverse complement strand
CGTTGAGAGCACGCGAGAAGAGATGCCAGGGTAGCAACGCTGAGTACGTGAATATCGGATAAGAAATACGGTCCGACGGAAGCTCTACCAGGCGGCCAAAAAATATCGTGAAAACCAGCACCAATAAGAGGGGTTGTAGAACTACCCAGGCCATTCCGAGAGCAGTTTGTTTGTAGCGCACCTTGATGTCGCGCCACGTAAGAAAATACAGCAATTCGCGATACTCCCACAAATCCCGCAAATTGATCGGCACCCAGCCTGAAATTGGCCGAATCAATACCGATGCATTTTGAACGGCAGTTCCCGACGGTCTCATGAAGTCTGGCTAATCAAAAATTTCGGCTATGTACAAAGGTTTGATGCGTGCCATTTGCACGAGAAGTTAGATGATAGCAGTTTCCAGGCGATTTTTACTAGGGTAAAATTCACGATCGTCGCCACGACGCGCTGACTGACCATTTTAGATATTCAGTTTAGATACTATAGAAGGGGATCAACCGGTCGCGATGAAAATCTGGCTACCAGCTATTCAAGGAGGAAGCGGCGCGGATGTATTCATCCTTAGACTTTGCGAAGCACTTCGGCGGGAGGGCTGCGACGCCGAGATTTCATGGTTTCCGAACTTCTGTGAGTTATTTCCGTTCCTTCTTCGACGGGTGCCTCCGCCACCCGGCACAGCTATTATCCACGCCAACTCGTGGCACGCTTTCGCATTCAAGCGTAAATCGATCCCGCTAGTTGTGACGGAGCAGCTCGGAGTTTTAGATCGAGCGGCTCAAGCCCACAAAAGCGTACCACAGTTCATTTACCACCGAGCGGTGATTCGGCAGTTCGTCAAAGCATCATTTCGTTTCGCCTCGGCAGCTACTGCGGTAAGCGATTACACTGCCCTGGGCCTTCAGCGCTCGTTGGGAGTCAAGTCGGTGAAAGTAATCTATAACTCCGTGAATACGGAAACGTTTGCACCTGATTCAAAGAAAAAAGTCATCCAGTCCGATACTTTTCGACTTCTGTTCGTGGGCAATCCGATTCGCCGAAAGGGGGCGGATTTACTTGCTCCGATCATGCGTGCTCTGGGCGCGAAGTTTGAGCTTTATTTCACAGCTGGGCGGAGACAGCTAAGTCCGCGAGATGTTGCATCGAACATGTTCCCCTTAGGGAGGGTCACAAATGATGTCGATCTTGTGAAACTCTATCAGCGCTCGGATGCTCTTCTCTTTCCGTCTCGGTTCGAAGGATTGCCTATTGCAGTACTGGAAGCCATGGCATGTGCAAAGCCGGTCATTGCAGCAAACACTTCATCGTTAGCCGAGATTATCGAACATGGCGTAAACGGAATCCTTTGTCCCAGCGACGATATCGACGCCTTTGTTGCTGCCTGCCGAAGGTTGGCAGACGAGAGACAGATATGCAATCGGTACGGGCGCGCCGCTAGAGACTGCGTAGAATCGCGTTTTTCTGAAGGTGTCGTCATCCCTCAATACATCGATCTCTACCAAAGATTGTTGAGTTCCTGATTGGCTTTGCGGGATGATTTTTTCTCAGGCAAGTATTTTTGATGTCTTAGATAACGACCCGTTAGCCAGATAAATAGCCGCACCCGTTCTTCCATCGGCAATACAGAATCGCCGAGATACTCTGAAATGTACCGGCGCAGCACGGTCAAAGTCTTATCAGGTCGCTGGGCGGGAGCGGGCAAGAACTGCAAATCCGGGATCGGTCGACCGGCAATTGAAGCTGCAAGTCGTTCTGCCATTTGTTGCCGCAAGGGGCGTAGGCTCAGAAAATTCCAATCGTCCTGATAATAGTCTTTAGATTTATAAGTGGCATCGAACTCTGCCTTTCCAGCCATATAGTGACAATGCTCGAAAACAACATCTTCAAGATAGAATATCCGAGCATGCCCCATAGCGCGAAGTCGCTTAAAGATGTCCAAAATGTGCCAGTCGATAAAATGAGTTTTGTACTCCTCTGGGTACGGCCGCAACAAAAGCTCGCACGCTTTTTTCGTAAGAATGGGAAAAGTACACATGCGTTTACCGATGTGGAGATCATTGGGATACGCAAGGAAGATACCGTCTGAAATAGTCCGACCCAGTTCCGCGACCTTGCGATCCCAAGCCGAGGTACGCACAATTACATCATCGTTCATTAACATGATGTAATCCCCTGAAGCCCGGCCAAGGCAGATCGTGTTGTACGCACCCATACTCAAACGTGGACCGAAGATTTTTAACAGACTAAATCGGTCATCACTGATCTCTTGACCGGTTTCGTCGTCATCATCCAGGTACAGAATGATCTCAAGATCCTCAAGCCTATTCGTACACATGGCGACACTGTCAAAGAGCCTTCGTATCAGACGTGCCCGCCCGCGCGTCGGCAACAAAAGAGATATTCTTGCCATCGATTCAGAGAACAAGAACTTGCTTCAGATGATCGCAAGCTTTGATCAATCCGTAGTAGTTCGTATATATGTTTCGCGCCACGATTAAGGTCTGCGGGTAATCTCCGCAGGCAAGGAGGTCAAAATATTGCTGGATCTTGGCCCTATTCTTTAGCCTCCGTACTTCTACCGGCGGAAGCAATCGAACGAGTAACAGACCCTTCAGATAAATCTGTGCATATAGCGAAGTCGTGAGTATAGTTGGAGGGCGCATTCCGGGTTCGGCAAAATACAAATTAGCTATAAGGCCGTTCACCCAACGGTCCATAAAAGCTCTATAGTGTTTGTTTGCCAACCAGCCGACGCGGTATTTCTCCCACAAGCGCCTCATCCGAGAACGCCAAGGCACGCTTGATACGCGGTTAGCGATCCGCTCGCCAGCATTCTCGCCCTCTCCCATTCGCATAAAAACCATCTTTACAAGGCCAATCAGAGGGACAGCCATAGCCCAAGTCAGCAGCGAAACGCGGGAGTACAAACGATTAACCTGTTCACTGAAGCGAAGAAGGGTGGGATAAACTTCGTCGATCTTCTGTACAACCTCCTCGACGGAGCTGCTTTTTAAGGCCAAATTGCTGCTATCGTCAGCCGGTTGAGTACTGCCCATCTCCAGGAGAGGCCGCACGTAAAACGTCCCGTGATCTTCGATAATCCTGAAGCCTCGGTAGATGTCGGTCGTAGCCTGAGCCCGGTTTGCACTCAAGTTTTTTTGCTGAGCCGCAATCATCGATCGCTCCCATGCCGTCAGATACCGTTTATCGATCAAGTGTTCTTCGATAGATACCGCGCTCAACCTTTTCCCATTTCTAATAAGAAGCATCGTCTCGTTTTCGACCAGTGGGTAAATTCTCCCCGTAATCAGAGCTTCCAGCGCCGTGCGCGACATTTGCCGTCCGTCGTGAGGACCCTGATAGTTATCCACGCCCGCCTGCCCGGGGTGCCAGGTATGGTATAGGTACTCGGTCTCATCCCAGACCTCTTTGAACCCCTTATTGAGCAGACGAAAGGTCATCTCGTAAGGACCGCAGATGTGGCCTAGATAATCGATATGCTCGTCCGCCCCACCGATCGCGATGAGATCCGCGCGGCGAGCACACATGCAAGCGCCATAGTTTCGGCTGTGCAATGGGTCGATCTGATCCACGATACCGGCCGTTTTTCCATCAGCATTGTTGATACAACCGTCCCGGAGAACTTCATCGAACGAAGGGTACTTGAACGGGTAAAGATCTCTCCGCGTGTTTCGAAATTGATCGAGGTGCAAAACGATTTGTTCGCGATCTTTGAAATGGGCTAGAATAGTTTCGATGAAACTGTCCATAACCATTGCGTCGGAATCGCATAGGACAACTACCTCGCCGTGCGCCAACGCCAGTCCGCAATTGTACATTAGGTGTTTGTGGTAGATGCAGGTTTCAGGCATCTCCAGCAAGACCCAGGCATCCAATTCGTTCGCGAACTCCTTCAGTGTTTCCGCAGTACGTGAATAGTACTCAATGAAAATTACCTCGAACTGGTCGCGATCCACGCTCTGATGCCGCAGATAGTGGAGCAGGTGAAAGCTTTCCCTCACGCTCCAGTCCAAGAGAATAAGGCTAAGCCTGGGCGCCTTGCGCACCCTCCGCTTAAGGAAGCGCATGTCCGGCCGCCAGCTCAAAGGTTATTGCAGTTGTTGCAAACCCCAGAAATCTAATCACCCGCATGCGCCGACACCATTTGGGTTCGTTCATTTCTAGGTAATTTGGGATAGTGTTTTTTCATAACGGGCGATTGTTGAACTCCAACAGAATCTTTCTCTGACTCTCCTCTGGGCGTATTCACCGAGCGATGACTTTATCTCGTCCCTGGCTAATAACTGGATGATACTTCTACTCATGACCTCATAATTTTCGGGCGCGACTACAATTCCGCTCTTGCCATTTTCCACCGAATCTGGCACGCCGCCTACGCTCGTCGCTACCACCGGCTTGCCGGCCGCGGCCGCTTCCAAAGCGACAATCCCAAAACCTTCGACATCGTCTTTCATTTGTAAAATCGGCAAGACCACAACATCGCAAAGGTTGTAGACTTTTACCAAGTCCTCATCGTTTAAAGCGCCGAGCCATTGAACATGTTCTTCCAGATGGCTTGCCGAAATCGCGTGCTCGATTTCGCTGCGCACATCGTCTCGGTGAATTAGGGAGTGTTTTGGATTGTCACCAACAATAAGGAAGCGGACGTCTGGCAGTTCCTGGATAATGCGGCCGAGGGAGTTCTCCACGAACTCCTTCACGCCTTTTCTGCGCGCCAGCCGACCGACGAACAGAATGATCCTTTTCCCCTGTAAGCCGCGCTCCAACTTCAGCGCGTCCATCGCCGTAGGTAGCGCAAATCGTTGCCAGTGCACGCCCGGATGAATGGTCGTAATCGATTCTTCCAACGCGCCTTTGTCTTTCGCCAGACTTGCCGTGTAGCCACTGTTCGCAACAACTTGGTCGCAGAAACGTAGCCACCAAACTATAAATATCTGATAAACAAAGCTCGGATAAAGAAGATCCAGACCATGGGCCTGGATGAGTGCCTTGCAACGAAATATTCGAGCAAGAATGCAAACCAGCGGCGTCACCAAGACACTGCCGCCGAAGACTACTCGGATGTCGCGGTGACAGCGGAGAAGCAGCGCGCCTTTCCAAAGCGCATAAGCGAAGAACACAATCAAGCCCGGGCGGTCTGGACGGAAAATTCCCGCCTTAGGCGGGCACGAATGATCCGCATACGCGGTGATGATGAACAGCTTATGATTCTTGCTGAGTTCGTCACATACATTCCCTAATAGTTGTTCCATTCCGCCTTGCCGTGGCGGAAAATTCCAGGTGATGACAAGGATGTTCATACAATCTGAATTACTTGTTCAGAACGCAGAGATAGTAGACTTGATACTGCCAATTCAGCGGCCAAAACGGCAACACCGCTGCCTGAGCAGCTCTGAGCGGCCATTCATAAAAGGGGCGGCGAAATATCCATGCCGTCGATATGATGTGGAGATCCTTCCAACGCGCTTTCACACGCAGCCCGGCGGATTCGAAAAGCTCCTCCCAATCAAGCAGTGAAAGCGCCTGTTCTTTGATCGCGGCTTGCAAGGTACCGTTATACAGGCCCAATCGGCGCGGCAGAAAGTCCGCGTTGGGAACCAGCAACAAAATAGAGGCATTCGTTTTCGCCACCCGGATCATCTCTTGAAGAGAGCCCTCGATGTCGAGAAAGTGTTCGAGCGCGCCTAGACACGAAATGAAATCGAACTGCCGATCCGCAAATGGCAGCCGTTCGGCCGCCCCGCAGCGAAGTTCAGCTTCGGGAACGGCCTTTCTGCAAACATCTAACGCAACTTGAGAAATGTCTATTCCTGCAGTTATAGCCCCACGCTCGGCAATTGCCTGTAACCAACTTCCAGGTCCGCATGCCACGTCCAGGGCCCGCTGGCCGATCCAAGGCCCCAGCCGCCGTGCTAGCCAGCGCAAATGGAATCCTGGGGAATTTCTATTGATGATGCCGCGGTAATAGAAATCATCGTAGAACTCCCTCACCGCGTCGTGGTCCAGTTGTCGCTCGGCACGATTGTTTTTTTGCCCGCTCATCTCATCGCGCTTGATAAATAACGCCGTCGTTTTCACGCGCCAGGACGTGGAGGCCCAAAATTCTCTCAAGCTCTTCGGCTGCCGGCAAGTACCAGCGCCAATCCACTCTATAGAAATATACTAGCAGGCCGCTTTCTTCTTTTAGCCAGCGTCTCAGCTCCGCAGTTTGCGCTAGGTATTGTCGGTTGGACAGATTCGTATTCGGGTGTATTTTTCTGGGAACCATAACCGCCGGCTTGTTTAGTAACGTATATAGAACGTCCGGCGCATTCGAAGACAGCGCCGTTGGCGGCATCAACCGTTTAAGCCTGTTTAGCGTCTGCGACTCGCGCCAGACTCGACCGGCATATCCGATCCCATTCTGATAGTTAAATTGAAGCCAATTCACCGAAGCCTGAAGCTGAGCTGCCAAAAGCAGCGCCAGACAGGTCGAGACAAATAAGCGAGCGTACGAACGAGATCCAGGCACGAGCACGAAGCGAATCGGGAGAGCGATCACCAAGGTCATAGACGGAACATAAATCGGTGACAAAGTTCTGCTATCCGCAGGAATTTGGGCATCCAGGAAAGTCAGCGAGAGAGACAGCATCGCCAGGTAAGTAACAACAAAGATTAACATCAACACAAGGAGAATGTCGCTTTGCCGCAGGTCGATGAACTTGTTTCTTCTGAGATAACTGAACGGAAGCACAAAGCCGGTAATGCGGTGAAGGTGAAAAGCGAACTCAGCAAGGCTAACCGCCAAGAACCAAACGTCGCAAAGAGCAAAAACCCGCTGACATAAATATTGACACTCAAAGCCGCTACATTGAGCCAAATAGCCCCATCGAGAGGATCAGCCGCTACACTGCCTGTGACGGCCAACAATGAAGAGTAAAGGGGCGGGTAGTGAGTGATCGGTGAAAAAAGCGCCGACTCCGCCGGCAGGGTAAAACCGTGGCCAGCCAAAAGACTTCTCGCGGCGCCAATGTAAACCACCGAGTCCGGACTCAACCCTAATCCCCAACGACTGCTGTGCAAGAGCAATCCACCACCTAGCAGGGCACAGGCGCCAAGGGATATACAGGTCCTTGCCCCCGGCGTAAGGATCATCTTAACAATCATCGAAGAGTTAAAACCCAAACCGGCGAAGGATCGGCCGTTTGAAACCTTCAAAGACAAAACCACTCCGGGACAACGATGTCCTCCGCGCGCTTGCGCACGATCTGCATCGGGAAAGATGCTCCGCAAAAACCAGTCACCGGTTGAGACTGCCCTATGCCTCGTGCGCGTAGCTCTACTTGATAGCGTAAATCACCGGATCGCTTTGGTCTGAGATCATTCGCAAACCTATCTTCGTTTCCAAATCTTCCAGCGACGGCAGAAACCACTCTCTACCTCCCGCATCGAAGTACGCCACAACTCCGTTCTTGTCCCGCAGGTTTTTCTTCATCTCCGCGACTTCAATCCCGTACTCGCCGTTTTGAAGCCGACTATAAGGGTCCAGCTTTCGTGGAAGCATATAGGTACGCCTGTTGAGAAACATGTAAATTACGTCTGGCGCATTGGTGTAAACAGGAGTTGTTGCGTCCAGCCGGCCAACAAATCGCATTGACTCGGAGTCCTTCCAACCTTTCGCTGCCAGGCCGACGCCAGAAGTGTAGCTGACCTTAAGCCATGCCATCGCCGGAATGGCTTGTAAGGCCGATAACGTGAAAACGACGTAGATAGAGACGCGACCAAGCGGGGACATATTTGTCAGCGCTCTCGTCCTTCCAACCCAAACTGCCGAGACGACAATAATCATTGCTGCAAAGTACGCCGGCGCCAGCATGCGGGTATCTAATGGTATCGCTGCATCAAGAAGGGAACGCGACACAAAGATGAATGCAGCATAACCAACGATAAACAACACACAGATTTGGTGTAGGCGCGAGT
>JAICEJ010000211.1 GCA_025924215.1 Candidatus Binatia bacterium | reverse complement strand
TCCTCCTTATTTCGCTTGAAATATTAGTTGAGCGGAATCTTCTCCATCGCTCGCGCCACGCCTTCACGATAGAGCCCAAACAGAGCGAGCGACTCTTTGACTGCGGCGAGCGCCAGCTCTTCCTTCTCGCCGGTGGCATACTCCGAAAGAAACGGCAAAAACATATCGCTGTGCTCTTCATCGGCCTGCGAATGCGCGACGAAATTCGGCATGTCGCGCCACGCCAGTCCCAGGTCTTCCATCCAGCGCCGGCCCATCCGGGTAGAGTGACCGCCGCCGATATCGTTCAAGAGACGGTCATCATTGGTCCATTCGGTAACCGTCAGGGCGGATAAACCTTCGACCCAGCTCTTAGCGTGCGTCAGCCAGGCCCAAGCGTAAAGCGTGGCGGTCGTGCTTAAAAGGGGGTTGGTGTCGACAACCTCGCGGGCTGTCAAGCCGAGCTTTTCCGCTTGGCGGATTATCAGATGAAGATGGCCGAATTCTGAATACTGATCTTTGATCACTTCACCGAACTCGTGCCTGAGGATTGCTTGCTTCACCGCCATCACGGGACAATTGGCGGATACCAGCGACCAGCAATCACGCCGGTGGCGAATGTAAAGTCCCAGTTGCGTGATCATGAGCTGCGCCCGCTGCTTGTTCATTTTGACGGAAAAATAATATTCCAGCTCCGGCGAGCGCATGTGATCGCGCACCATCTCGCCGATCGCCTTTCTCCACTGCTCAACTTGCATCCTTGTCTCCTCGAACTGCTTACTTCTTGACGCGGCTTTCAGTGAGCCATCTGTCTCCCTATATCCGATTTTCGCTGCGCAGCTCAAGGCTTCTTGTAAAGCTTTTCAATAAACCCTTCGCGCACCATCTTATCCACGATCGAGTTATCCGCGAACGTCTCGAGCGGTACTCCCTTTTTGCCGATGAACTCCAAAATCGAATCGATTGCTTCCGGCTCAACCCGCGGTGTCTTCTCGAGATACAAAATCGAATCCTGATAGATCTCGTCAATTTTCTTCTGATCGCGCAAGCGGGCATACTTGGCGATGGCTTTGTAGGCTCGCTCCTTTTGGAAATGGATTGCCGCTACGCCTTCGGTGTAGGCGCGGACCATACCCTCGACCACGTGCGGGAAGCGCTTTAGATCGTCGCGCGAATGGGCAACAACATCCATCGAATACTGAAAACCAAGGTCTTCGAGCTTAAGTAATAACCGTGGCTGGATACCGGCATCAACACGGAGGCTTGACGTGACGGCGCCGGCGATCTGCTTGTTTTGAAATGCCGCGCTGACTTCGATGGTGCCGCCCATCTGACGCACACTGACGGCGTTTTCCAAGCCGTATTTTTTGAGCACCATGCGGGTTAGATTGTCGGTCACCGAGCCAAAGCGTGTCACACCGATGGTCTTGCCCTTGAGATCTTCGATGCGGGTAATTTCCGGTTGAACCCAAAACCGATGATACGGCCTGTTCGCCGTGCTCAACACCGAAACAAGCGGCGCGCCGCGCAGAACCGCCGCGATCACGGCATTGGTTGCAGCGACGCCGCCGACGATGTCGCCGCCCAACAACGCTTGCACCGTAGTCGGACCGGACGAGATGTAGATCATTTCGGCATCGATGCCGTATTTTTCATAGGCGCCGATCTCTTTGGCCATCCATGAGCCTGCGGCCATGGCTCCGACTGTGGAATAACCGAAAACGAGTTTTTTTGTTTGCGCGGCAAGCTCGCCGGGCGTGAATAGCAAAGCGCAAACGCTGATCATCAAGGCGGATCTTAAAAACTCTCTTAACAACTGCATCTTTTTCCTTTCGTGTTCGTGTTGATGATCGTTGACAAGAAAATCTTCTACAACGCAGGACTGATCAATTCACGCCCCAAAAATTCAGTTACCAGCGGCCAGGCAACATCCGCCAGATACGGTTGGTAACCATCCGATTCCGTCGAAGCAAAGCCGTGATTACCGAAATGAAAGTAATGCCATTCCAACGGCTGTCCGTTGGCGTGAAAACTTTCCATCACCTTCTGCTGGATCGCAAACGTGCTGGTCCGATCGTTGCCGCCATACAGAACCATTGAAGGACACTTGATCTCACGGGCGGCATCGTACGGATGGCGCGGTCTGATCGGCGTTGCCGGCTCTTCGCGCACCGATGGGTAATAGGCGACAAAGGCGCGCACCGCCGGCGTCGCCGCGACAAAATGAATACCGATGCGCCCGCCCATGCAGTAACCGACGACACCGACCCGGGAACGATCAACATCGGTGCGCGAAAGGCAATAGCGCCATCCCTGATCGATGACGCGGACGAAATCCGGATCGGCTGTCTTGTTTTGGATTTCCGTTCCCTTGTCGATGTGGGTTTCGGCGGGATAACCGAGCATATGATAGAGATTGGGAACAACTGTGGTGTAGCCCAACTGAGCGAATCTATAAGCCGCGGTCTTGAGATAGCCGGTGAGACCGGAGTGCTGGTGAATCAACAACAGCGCGGGGCCCTTCTGCGCCTGCTCTGCGTGGGCGATGTAGCCCTCGATACCGTCTTTCTCCTGGAACAATCTGCGGGTTTTAATGGTTGTCATACTTTTGGCTCCTGATTGTTAGGACTTCTTGTAAAGCTTTTCGAAAAAACCTTCCCGAGTAAGCTTCTCGACAATTGAATTGTCCTGGAAAGTCTCGGCGGGAATGCCCCGTTTGCCCATAAATTCCAAGATAGTTTGAACTGCCTCGGGTTGAGCCAGTGGGATACGATCCAGATACGTGACCGAGTCGCGATAGTGATCTTCAATTTGCTTGGGATCTCTTAGATGCCCATACTTGGCGATGATCTTTAGCGCGCGTTCCTTGTTCTGATTCATGAAAGCAACACCTTCGGCATAGGCTCGGACAATTCCCTCGACGGTTTCCGGACTGCGCTTCAATGTATCGCGGGATACCGCGAGCATGTTCATCGAATACGGAATACCCATGTCGACCAAATTGACCAGGATCTTCGGTACGGTTAGGGAAGGCCCGCGCAGTTCGCCCGTAACCGCGCCGGCGATCTGACGATTCTGGAATGCCGCCGCTACTTCCATGGTTCCGCCCATCTGCCGCACGTTGACGTTGCCTTCCAGTCCGTGCTTTCGCAGCAAGATGCGGGTCAAGTTGTCGGTGATCGAGCCGAAGCGCGTGACGCCGAGAGTTTTTCCTTTTAAATCTTCGAGCCGGTTGATATCCGGTTGAACGAACAGCCGATGATAAGGCCGATTGGCGGTTCCGCCGACGGCGACAATCGGCGCGCCGTTCAGAACTGCATTGATAACCGCATTGCTCGCCGCGCTGCCGCCGAGCAAATCGCCGCCGAGCAGAGCCTGCACCACCACCGGACCGGAAGAAATGAAAATGATATCCGTCTGGATGCCGTTCTTCTCGAATGCGGCGATCTCCTTGGCCATCCAGACACCGGTCGCCATCGATCCCACCGAAGAGTAGGCAAACTTCAGACGTGACTGAGCTTCGGCGGCGGAGTGAATCTGAACGCCGATAAAGATGGACACCGCAAACACCGCGGTTTTGCAAAGCTTCGATCCCAGGCTCATGGCTGATCCTTTCGCACAAGTTGATAAGATATTTGCTTCAGGGCTTGAGAGCCGCAGCAGCAACGAACAGCACAAAGTCGAACGACTTTCATGTTTACTGTCAGGTTCGTGACCGGAGACCGGAACTCGCAACTTGCCCGGCATCTTTGATTGCGCGCCAGACTTTTTCCGGGGTCAAAGGCAGCGTCTTGATCCGCGCGCCCGAGCACCAGGCGATCGCGTTGGCGATCGCGGGAGCCACCGGAATGATCCCGCCTTCGCCCAAACCCTTGGCGCCGTACGGTCCAGGACCGTTACCATCTTCGATGAGAATGGAATCGAATTGGTCGGGCACGTCATCGAAACCCGGCACTTTGTAATCGACCATGCCGGCATTGATGATTTGGCCGCTGTCGAATTGATAAGCCTCATAGAACGTGTGGCCAATACCCATCATCGCCGAACCCTCGTCCTGGCCCTCGCAGTGCAGCGGATGCAGCGCTTTGCCGGCGTCGGCCGCCGTCACGTACTTGTGCACGTGCACTTCCCCGGTCTCCTGATCGACATCCAGCTCCACCGCGCCGATGCCAATTTCCCAGAACAGCGGATTTGCCGGAGTGGGCGCCATGCCGCTATGGGCGTAACCGCGGCCGACGAGCTCGCCTCCCTGCATGGCAAAATGCTTGTGAATCAATTCGCCGTACGAAACTTTCTTTCCTCCGGCGATTGCTTGGCCATCTTTCAAAGTGATCGCTTCCTCCGGCGATTCGAAATGTTCCTGAGCCAGCTCGAGAATCTGCCGGCGGGCATCGCTTCCGGCTAGTTCCACCGCCTTGCCCATCACGGTGGTCGAACGGCTCGACCCGGTGGACCGATCAAACGGCGTAAAGGCGGTATCAATCGGGCGGATCGTGACCCGCTCCAGCGGCACCGACAATTCTTCAGCGACGATCTGACTCATGACTGTCTTGGCGCCCTGCCCGAGCTCCACTGTTCCGCACAAGAGAACCACGCTCCCGTCAGCGAGCACATGCACCGTTGACGTCGAAGCTAGAGGTGCCCCGGGATCGGTGGTGCCAAATCCCACGCCCCGACCCCGGCCGGTTTTGCTGAGCGCTCCATCCCAGCCCAACTTGTCGGTAACGAGTTTCAGTCCTTTGGCTAGATCGGCATCCAACGGTTTGAGTTTGGGTCTAATCTCTTCGCCTTTTTTGACGAGATTCTTTAGTCGTAGCTCAACCGGATCGAGCCCAAGCTTTTGCGCGATGATATCCATCTGTGATTCGGTGGCCCAGGCAGTCTGCGGCCCGCCGATGGAACGGAAAGAAGCGGCGGACACCGTGTTCGTATAGACACAGTAGGAGTTGATCTTCAGATTAGGATAACGGTATGGCCCAAGTATGCGCGTCAAAGTTCGACCGGTCACGATTGGACCGGTTTCAGCGTAGGCGCCGGTATTGAGATAAATCTCCGCCTGCTTGGCAATCAGGGTGCCGTCTTTTTTCACGCCGGTCTTTAGCTTGCATTGGACCGCGTGACGTCGGCAAGTGACCATCGCTTCAGCGACATTGAGCGCCACCCTAACCGGCCGTTGCGCTTTGCGCGCCAGGGCAACCACAAGCGGCTCGATCTTTCCTCCCGACTTGCTGCCATAGGCGCCACCGACGAAATTCACATGGACGCGGATCTTCGACAGGGGATAATGATATATTTCCGCAATCTCCTGCCGCACACCGAATGGGTGACCGGTCGACGTCCAGATATTAATCCCGTCGCTATCGACCTCGGCAATCGCGGTGTGCGGCTCCATCGAGTAGTGATAGATCATCGGAAACTCGAAAGTGTCCTCGAAGATCTCGTCGGCCTCGGCAAAGCCGCTTTCCACGTCGCCTTTGACAAGCTCGGTCTGGAAGCAAATATTTTTCTCGGCAAATTCGTGAATTCGCGGCGCGCCGGTTGCCAACGCATCCTCTACGTCGATAAGCGCCGGCAGCTCCTGGTATTCGACGGCGATCCTGGCTAACGCCTCCTCCGCAGTAGCGCGATCGACGGCGGCAACCGCCGCCACCGGCTGGCCGGCAAAGATTACCCGATCCACCGCAATGATCGGGTGATCTCGGTTTTTTCCGCGCCCCATGTACGGGCTCACATCGCTGAAGTCTTTGCTGGTGATCACAGCGATCACGCCAGGCAACGCTTCTACTTCCCGTGTATCGATCGAGAGGATGCGCGCATGCGCGTACGGGCTGCGCAAAAATTTTCCTTCGATCATGCCGGGAATGATAAGATCGCCAGCATACCTGGCCTTGCCGGTGACCTTGTCGGCGCCGTCAACGCGCCGGACAGATGTGCCGATGACGGAGAAATCGCGCTTTTCTGAGTTCAAGTGAAGACCTTCCTCTTGCCGAGTTGATCAGAACTGTGCTTGGCGGTTACCCCAGGGATGATGTGCAACAATAGTCTTCGTAAACCGACGAGCTGTAAATACATCCTTCCCGTATATTGGCGCTAAATTCCTGTCAAGTTCTGTGACCATCATCTATCGCGGCACAAAAGGCGCCTGTCAAATACAAGCGTGGCGTCGAATTTGTTTTTATTTTTCCGATTTAGCTTTCATGTTCCGTGCGAATCCTTGAGCACCCCGTCCATAGATGCGATGATGGCGTACAATTCGTTGAATGCTCCGTGAAACGCCACTCTCATTGCGCAGCTATATCTCGATAACTCTCCTGCTGATTTTATTCAGCTCGTGCAGTATGCCGCCGCCCTCCGGTTTGGTTCAATTGCGCCCTTTTCAAATCGAGTCGAAGGAGAACCAACGGACGGAATTCGATGGGCTGATGCTGTTGGGCGCTTTCGAACTCCGCTCGCGCCATCCGCAATTCGGTGGCATTTCTGGGCTGAGCATAGGCGCGGACGGCAGGCTTTACGCTGTCTCCGATCGCGGCTATTGGCTTTCTGCTCGAATGCGCCATGACAGCGAAGGCGCCCTAGTAGACCTGCTCGATTGGCAAATCAAACCCATCTTAACCCCGGAAAGAACTCCCACCGATGGACTACTGACAGACGCGGAAGCGCTCGCCATCGCGCCGGACGGGTCGTTCATCGTCGGCTTTGAACAAACCCATCGCTTGTGGCGCTATCTGCCGCCGCCGATCACGTTCGATTCACCGGCGCAGGCAATCCCAGCTCCGCGCAATCTAGCCAAAGCGCCGCGCAACGGCGGTCTTGAATGCGTTACCGTTCTCCCCAGCGGAAAAATTTTCACCCTTGCCGAAGAACTGCAAAACAAAGACGAGAGTTTCAAAGGCTGGCTCATCGATGACCAGCAAGCGATGGAGTTATCGTACTTGCCAAGCGCCGGCTTCAGAGCATCAGATTGCGCTGCGTTGCCAAATGGCGATGTCATTGTCCTCGAACGGCACTTATCGATATTTCTCGCCTTTTCGGCGCGCCTGAAGCTCATCCGAGCTGCGAGCATACGGCCGCATGCTATGCTTAACGGTGAAGATCTGCTCCGACTCGATCCGCCGCTGCGGCTCGACAATTTCGAGGGTATCGCAGTACAGGAAGATGCAGCCGGAACTTTGATCTACCTCATCTCGGACAATAACTTCCAGCCGTTCCAGCGCACACTGCTGTTGCAATTTCGCCTTCCTCGCCGCGATCACTAGTCGGGATTATTCATTCTCCAGGAAGAAAGGTCGACATTGCGTCGATCAAAGCGCGAGCCTGGAGGGTTAAGGTAGCAGAACGATTACTTCAATGCCGTACTTTGTGCTTGGCTCGCCGCTCGCATTTACCCGAACCTGCGCTCTAAAAAATTCGTTCGCGGTGCGAGCTACAAGGCAGACGCCCATTGCCTTCGGGCATGAGGGCTCGCGCTTTGATCGGTTCCTGCGTTGACACCAATAGGTTTCCTAGAGTAAGCCTGAGCCAAATCGACCAGCACTGTGTTCTCAGCATGCTAGACAACCAACCGACCTATATTTTCGCCGCGGAATATCTGAAGAACTTTTCCGCTGCGGTATTCATGCACTTCGGCATTTCGGCAGAAGATGCCGCGCAAGCGGCGGATGTGTTGGCAACAAGCGATTTACGCGGCATCGACTCTCATGGCGTCGCGCGCCTGCACACCTACTTCGAAATGCTCGATCTAGGCAGGATCAATCCCAGCCCCAACATCCGAATCGTCCGCGAAAAACACAGCGTCGCAACGATCGATGGCGACAACGGCTTAGGTCTGGTGGTGGCGCCCAAGGCCAATGCCATCGCCATGGACAAAGCCGAACAACATGGCTCGGGTTGGGTGAGCGTCTGCAACACCAATCATTTCGGCATCGCCGGCTACTATCCTCTACAAGCGCTCAAGCGCGATCTCATCGGCTGGGCGATGACCAACTCGACCAAACTCGTGGCGCCACTGTGGGGCG
>JAICEJ010000210.1 GCA_025924215.1 Candidatus Binatia bacterium | reverse complement strand
GCAAGCCGAGCGGGTCGGACTCGTTTCGGAAGTTGTGCCCGACGATCAGCTAACCTCGGTGGTTGAACAATTGGCCAAAGAGCTCGGCAGCCGCAACGCGGTAACGCTGGAGAGCGCGAAGATCGCCGCCTATATGCAAAAAGACATGGACTTTCTCACCGCGCTTAGAACTGATGATCTGGTTTCGCACCGCATGCGATACTACACCAATCCATTGAACGATGTTGAAGGCTACCTCCATTCACAGAAGGGTGGCGGCACGACTAAATACGTCAAACCTGAAGATCGGAAATAAAAACGTTCTCGTGATCGGAAAGTATGTGATGTGTTCGGAATATCCGTGTTCGTTCGTGAGCAGCTGTTCCGGAGACGAAACGGAAATAAGGACTAAACCGGGAATTGGGCAACCAAGCACCATCACTCTTGTCCAATCCCATCGGCACCAACACGATCACGGGTTATTTCTGTATCGATTCTAAGCATTAGGAAGCGAATATGAAGCTTAAAACCCCATTATGTGACCTGTTAGGTATCGAAGTTCCCATCATCCAAGCCGGCATGGGCTGGGACAAAGAAGGGATGACCACGCCGCCGGAGCTGGTCGCGGCCGTTTCCAATGCCGGCGGACTCGGCTGTATCGGCGGCAGTTCGATCCGTCCCGAGGTGATCCGCGAACGTATCCGGCGGGTCAGGGCGCTCACCGATCGACCGTTTGGCGTGGATATCACCCTGCCCAAGATGGAAGATGTCAGGATCCCGGATCCTGACGAGGTAAAAAAAGAGATCCAGGAGAAATACCCGAAGCATGCCGCATTCACGAGCGAATTGATTCCGAAACTCGGTTTAGCGCCGCAACCGCCGGACAGAAAGAGCTGGGTCAAAACACCCAAGGCAACCCGCGAACAGCTGCAGGTGATTCTCGAAGAGAAAGTGCCTATTCTGATTATCGGGCTCGGTGATACCGCCGAAGTGGTGCCGCTCGCGCACGACAGAGGAATCAAGGTGATGGCGCTGGCGGGCGCCGTGAAGCACGCGCTCAGCCACGCGCGCAAAGGCGCCGATGTGATTATCTCGCAGGGTTATGAAGCCGGCGGGCACACCGGAACTATCGGCAATTTTCCTCTGATACCGCAAATCGTCGACGCGGTGAAGCCGTTGCCGGTGGTTGCGGCCGGCGGAATTTCGGATGGCCGCGGAGTTGCCGCGGCGCTGGCATTAGGAGCGGTTGGGGTTTGGTGCGGCACGGCTTTCCTGGTGACCGAGGAATGCGGTATTCATCCGGTGTACAAGCAGCAAATCTTAAATGGAAGCTCGGAAGATTTCGTTCGAACCGCTTATACCAGCGGCCATTTTGCGCGGCACTATCGCAGCGACGTTATCAAAGCCTGGATCGATTCCGGGCTTGAAGCGATGCCGACACCGTACCAGGGAGCGGCAATGGACGAGATCCGGCGCGCCGCCGAAGCTGCTAACCGAACCGAAGTTTTGCAAGTGCCCGGCGGTCAGGTTGCGGGCATGCTAAGCCAGGATAAAAGCGCTAAACCGGCAAGAGTGATTGTCGAGCGAATGGTCGAAGAAGCTGCGGAAATTTTAAATAGCATCCGCAGTCGTTATGTTGGAGCATAGACGCAACATATTAGAACTTCGCATATCGAAATTCGAAACAAAGCTTAGAGTCAAATTACAGAAAGGAATCTCAACGACTTCATTTGGAGTCTTCAGGTTTTGATCATTTGGATTTGTTTCGAATCTCGGAGTTCGAGCTTCGGATTTTGATACCGTAGAAGTGGCGTCATGGCCAATAGCTTTGTTCACTTCGTTCTCTAAATCTAGAAGGATCTAAGGTAAGAACATGAGCGTGGCATTCCTTAAGGGTTACAGAGCACTCGATGTCACCGGCTTAAGCGGTCAGCTATGCGGCCGCATGCTTGCCGATTTGGGTATGGAGGTAATCAAGATAGAACCACCCGGTGGCGATCCCGTCAGGAACTTGGCGCCCTTCATAAGATCCGCCGAAGGCAAACTGCTCAGCACCACGTTCGCTCATCTCAACGCCGGCAAGGCCAGTAAGGTTCTCGATCTCGATAGAGAAGCAGACCGCATTGAGTTCGGAAAGCTCGTTGGACTATCGGATGTGGTGCTGGAAAGTTTCGCACCTGGCGCGATGGATGCGAAAGGACTTGGCTACCAAGATCTGGCAACATTCAATCCAGGCATTGTCATGGCGTCGATCACGCCCTTTGGTCAAACCGGGCCGAAGAAAAATTTCGCCTGCAACGATCTCGTGGCGTTAGCCCAGAGCGGCTTCTTGTACATCTCCGGCGATGCTTCACTGCCACCCTGTAAGCCGCCGGAACTGCAAGCTTACTACTTTGCCAGTCTCTTTGCCGTGGCCGGCGTTCTGGCGGCGCTTTATCGGCGCGAGCGCACTGGCCAAGGCGATCATGTCGACAGTTCGATGCAAGAGACATTGGCGACCCAAGAGCATATCATTCGCCTCTGGGCCAATGACAAGCAAATCCTCAAACGCGCCGGCAGTCAGCACGGCTCGGTGGCGCCGGCAAAGATTTTTCCTTGCCGCGACGGTTTCGTTTATCTCTACGTTACACGCCAACATTGGAAGTTATTCTTATCAATCTGGAAGGATCATTCGCCGGTGTTCGATGCGCCTGAATGGCTCAACAATGTTTACCGGCGCGCTCATGCCGATGACCTCAATCCCGCCATTGAATCATTTCTATCGCAATACACGATGGCCGAGATCACCGATTTGATGCAGTCCAAAGGCATTCCATGCGTGCCGGTAAATACTCCCCTGGCATTTGCCAACGACGAGCATGTCCAGGGCCGCGGTTTCATGACGACGGTGGAGCACGCCGGTTTCGGCAGGATCAAACAGCCCGCCATGCCATTTGTCATCGACGGCGCCCGGCCGCCTGTCGGCAGCATCCCGGCGCTCGACAGTTGGCGTGCCCCCGCTCACATCTCCCCGGTTGCGGGGGAACGAAGAGAGCGCATCGACGGGGAAGATGTGAAACGCGGCGACAGTCTCGGGAGCGATGAAGGGAGCAGCAGTGCGTCAAAACCGCCCGCACAATCCGATTCCAAGAGCAGCGGCAACGGACCGTTGGAAGGTATGCGGATTGTCAGCTTTGATCATGTGCTCGCCGGGCCCTACGGCACGACGATCCTGGCCGAGCTTGGTGCCGATGTGATCAAAGTCGAGTCAAGCAAGGGTGGCATGGACCCCTTCCGATTTTTCGGCACCGGAGAGGATCCCAATCTTTCGCCGCGATTCCTGGAATTTAACCGCAACAAGCGATCCTTTACCGTCAATCTTAAACATCCCAAGGGTCAAAGAGTTTTGCACGACCTTGTTGCGAAAGCCGATGCCGTGCTCGACAACTACAGCGTCGATGTGGTCGAGCGAATCGGCCTTGGCTATCGCGATCTCTGCGCGGTCAAACCCGATATCATCAACCTACGCATGCCGGGACTCGGCACCACCGGGCCGAAGCGGCACTTCTCAACGGTGGGCGTCAACATTACTTCGTTCACCGGGCTGACCTATCTATGGAATCACCCGGGGAACACCGATCCGCCGATCGGCTCGCAGACGGTTTTTCCCGACTATGTTTCCGGGGTGCTGTGCGCGATCATCATCATCTCCGGCGTGCTCTCTCGCGATCGACAGAAAAAAGGCGCTTTCATCGATCTGGCGCAATCGGAGGCGACTGCTTTCATGATCGGCGCCAACCTCATGGAGGCAGCGGTCTCGGGCAAAGATCCGGAGCCTTGCGGCAATGCTTCTCCTTGGGCCGCGCCGCACGATTGCTATCCGTGCGCCGGCGAAGACCGCTGGTGCGCCATCGCCACCGAGAACGATGAGCAGTGGAGGGCCTTGGCGAAAATACTGGACGACGGTATCGATCAGGACGCCCGTTTCAGAACCACTGAGAACCGTATCAAGCACCGCACGGAACTAAACCGGATCATTGCAGCTTGGACCCACGATCAAGACGCGTTCGTCGTGATGGAGCGTTTACAAAAATTGGGAGTTCCAGCCGGTGTCGTGCAAACCGGCGAAGATTTGACCCGGGACCCGCAATTAAATCAGCGTGGATTTATTGTCGCAGTCGAAAATCCCAGGTTGGGACGAGTCGTTTTGCCTAACTTTCCGTTGCACTTTACCAACGCAAAGCTCACCCGTCGTTGGGAATTTCCCGTCCTGGGCCGCGACACGGAGACGGTCTTGCGCGACGTGGTCGGTTACAGCGAAGAGGTGATAACGGCTCACAAGAGAGATGGAGTGCTGGAATAGAAAAGCAGCAGCCGTTTTCCAAATCTTAGTCGCCCTTAAGGCGAAGCAAGAGGATAAGGCCGGTGGACAGTAAAGGTTTAATGATGAGGTATCCGATGCCAAGCATTGTCTTGACGATTTCACTTATTATCCTGGTAGCGTCGTTTGCATCGGCGCAAACCAAATCCCTTGGCGAGCTGGCCAACTACCGCGGCGCCGATCGCGAAGAAGTTCTCAAGGCGGGCGCGAAGAAAGAAGGGAAGTTGGTATGGTACACCAGCCTCACCGCGCATCGCGATATCGCCAACGTTTTCGAGGCCAAGTATCCTGGCGTCAAAGTTGAAACTTACCGAGCCGGCAGCACCGATCTTACCCGAAGAATTCTTTCCGAAGCGCAGGCCCGGCGCAACCTTGCGGACCTGGTGGAGACTACGCCACCGACGTTGATGATCATGCGCGATAACAAGCTGCTTTTGCCGTTCTACTCGCCTCATCTGGCCAACTATCCGTCGGACGCAAAAGAAGAGGCCGATAAAGACCGGGTGCTTTGGGCTACCGATCGCGAGTCAATCATCAGCCTCGGCTACAACAAAAACCTGATTCGCCCGGCCGATGTGCCCAAGAGTTTTGCCGACTTGGTCAAGCCTGAATACAAAGGCAAGATCGGCGTGAGCGGCGACTCTACGGGTGTGCGGTTTCTCGGTGCCGTGATTCGGGCCAAAGGAGAAGAGTTCGTCAAGCAGCTCAGGCTTTTGGAGATGAAGATGCACATGATCTCCGGCGGCGCCATCCATGAATTGATGGCAGCGGGGGAAATGCCGTTGTCGGTCTCGATATTTCGTAATCACGTTTTGGCGGGACAAGCCAAGGGAGCGCCGACTGAATGGGTTCCTCTGGATTTAAACGCCACCAATGCCGGCGGCGTTGCCTTGCCGAGCAACAGCAACAACCCGTATGCGGCATTGTTGCTGGCGGATTTTCTACTCAGTCCGGAAGGGCAAAAGATCTTCGAAGAGAAATTTCGTTTCGCGACATCGACGAAGGATTACGGCTTCAAGCGATGGTATCCCGAGAAGGGCCTCACGACCGAACAGTACGAGAAGTTCGACGATCGTTGGAAGAAGCTGCTGCGCGATATAACTCGAAAATAAGCCTCGCTCGGATCGGTTGTTAATCTCCGGATTTGCAATAATCGTCTCACCGAAGTCGATCGTTCCTCCCGCCGCCCGCATCCGAGTCGATTTTAACTCAGGGCACGAGAACGGCGGTTCCAAAAGCCAACCTTAGACCAGAATGCTCGCGCTCATTTGACAGCCTCGTGTTAACTGGATAGAGCTCACAAAGACCGTTTGCCTCTCGTACTTAATAAAAACCAATCCTGATTTAAGAGATAACGAAAGGAGATAATCATGGCGGAATACCAGACTTTGCTAGTTGATAAGAACGATGGAGTAACGACGATTACTCTGAACCGTCCGGAAAAACGCAATGCGATGAGCCCGCAATTGCATCGCGACATGTACGACTTGCTCACGGACCTGCGCTACGACAAAGACACGCGAGTTATTGTGATCACCGGAGCGGGTGAAAGCTTTTGCGCCGGGCAAGATCTCAAACAATACTTCATTGAAATGGACTCGCAGCCGGCACGGGTGCGCGATGAGGTGCGGGAAAAGTCGCGTCAATGGCGCAACGAGATTCTTCGTAAGATGCCGCAGCCGGTGATCGCGAAAATCAACGGCTGGGTCTTTGGCGGCGGCTTTACCGTCGTCACCGGATGTGACATCGCGATTGCGGCCGACGACGTACAGTTCGGCCTCTCCGAGGTTAACTTCGGCCATTTCCCAGGCGGTGAGGTGACGATCGTGTTGACCGAGCATCTCCAGCCCAAGCATGGCCTCTATTATGCGCTTACCGGAAAAACTATGAACGCCAAAGAAGCCGAGCGCATCGGTCTAATTACCAAGGCGGTGCCCCGCGCGGACCTGGACAAAGAGGTGGCGGAGATCGCGAATAATCTCAAGGAGAAGGCGCCATCGGCGCTCAACGCGGTCAAAGAGGCCTGGTACTACACCTTCTACTCCAATCCTGACGTCGCCTACGAAATCTCCAACTTGATTTCCGATAAAGCTAAACAAGCCATCGGCGGCCGGCCCGGATTGCAGCAGTTTGCGCGCAAGGAATACCGGCCGGGACTTGGATCGTATAAGTTCGAAGAGAAGAAATGACAGTGGAATTTTGGATTTGTGATTTTGGATTTTGGATTGTCGGAGCGGAATTAAGGCCCGGAACCAGAGGAATCAGAGGTTATGTCCGGTTTTTGTTTCGATGAATCGAAAATCCAAAATCAATCGGGGGAGTGATGGATTTTGATTTACCTGAAGAACTTCAGATGTTGAAAGATACGGTGCGCAAGTTCGTCGATAAGGAATTGATTCCGATCGAGATGCATACGATCGAAAATATGGAGCTCAAACCGGACATTCGCGAGCGCTTGGAGAAAAAGACCAAAGACATGGGTCTCTGGATGTTCGATGTGCCGGAGGAGTACGGCGGCGGCGGCCTCGGCAGTTTAGCGCAGGTACTGGTATGGGAAGAGCTGTCGCGCACGGTTGCGCTGCCATCGCGCGGGCAGGGTATCTTCGGGCCAGAAGTGCGGCCGATTCTTTATGCGCTGAATCCGGATCAGAAAAAACGTTTCATGGATCCGGTTCTGCGGGGTGAGAAAAAACTCTGCTTCATGCAGACCGAGCCGGACGCAGGCTCTGATCCCGCTTCAATGAAGACGCGGGCGGTACGCCAGGGCGATCACTACATTATCAACGGCACCAAGCGCTTCATCACGGGCGCCGGCGACGCCGACATCGGCCAATTGATGGCGGTCACTGATCCCGCCAAAGGCGCGCATGGCGGAATTTCCTGCTTCATGGTGGATATGAAGACGCCGGGGCTGACGCTCGTAACCCGATACAAAACCATGATGGGCGAGGAACCCTGGCATATCACCTTCGACGATATGAAAGTGCCGGCCGAGAATCTTGTCGGCAAAGAAGGGGAAGGCTTCAAGCTAGCGCAAAAATGGCTGGGGATCGGCCGTTTAAAGCACGGCGCGCGCGCGTTGGGAGTTGCCGAGCGCTGTATCGAGATGGGCGCGAGCTATTCGAAGCAACGGGTCACGTTCGGCAAGCCCCTATCTGAACGGCAGGGCATCACCTTTAAGCTGGCTGATTCTTACGTCGAGTTACATGCGGCGCGCTTGATGGTTTATCAGGCGGCCTGGAAGAACGATCAGAAGAAGGACATCCGCAACGAAGCTTACATGGCAAAACTTTTTGCCGACGAGATGTCGTTTCGCGTCGTCGACCGGGTCTTGCAGATCCACGGCGGCATAGGCCTTACCTTAGATCTGCCGCTGGCCAAGTGGTTCGTCGATCAGCGCAGCCGCATGATCACGGAAGGGGCTTCCGAAGTCATGCGCATGGTCATCGCGCGCGAGGTCTTGAAGAAATACAATTAATAACCGCTCAAAGAGTTCAGGTTGCTCAGTGCGTTCCCATAGTTGGCGTATTTGATAGATGCTTCGTCTACCTCGGTCATTGCCGCGTGCTTCAAGCGGGAATCCAGGTGAGTTCGGAACTGGACCCCCGATGAAAACACTCGGGGGTGACGGCTTGCTGCACGCTGAGCTATTTGGCCG
>JAICEJ010000209.1 GCA_025924215.1 Candidatus Binatia bacterium | reverse complement strand
GCGGCTCGACCATTCCTACAGCTTGCGGCCCGAGTTGAAGAAGATCATTCGCGACAAACCTTCAGGGTATTTGAAAAAGCTGTACTTCGACACCATCGTCCATTCCATTGCTGCCTTGCAGTACCTGGTTAAAGTCGTCGGCGCGGACCGGGTAGTCATCGGCACCGACTATCCGATGGCGATGGGCGATTTCGACTCGGTGCAGAAGGTGATGCAATTGGATTTGCCGGCGGCGGAACGCGAGCTGATCCTCGGCGACAACGCCGCGCGAGCGTTAAGAATCTAGGTTGGACTCGACAAATGCTCTCGACCCATCGGCGATAATGACGGTATCTCAGATTATGCGCATATATCGAAGGAGGTTTGTGTGCAACTCTCACTGATATTTCTTTTGGCTCTATTTTTCGCAGCATGCTCTACGATGGAGGCAAGACCTCCCACGGCTTCCATTCTGATCGATCTCGATCCGGGCAGCGCCGATCGTACCGTGATCGTCGAAAGCATTACCGCGGATAAGCAGGGCCGGCTTTATCTGCCGGACCGGGTCACGGGAAGTATTCTCCGAGTAGATCCGAAGGCGCCCAAACCGGAGGTGGTAGGCCGCATCGAGTCGCGCGAAATCCAGGGCAAGAAGGTCAACGCCGACCCTTCCGGTGTTGCCTTCAATCATCAGGGCGATTTGTTCATCGCTGTGGGCCCATTCAGTGAGGTCGTGCGCATAAGAGGAGGCGACTTAGATCCGCAGAAGCCTGGAGTAGCCCAAACATTCGCGACTGGAACGTCCGGCGCCAATGGCATCGTTTTCGATCGTTCCGGAAATCTCTTCATTTCGGGTGGCGGTAGCGGGATCATCTATCGGGTGGGCCCGGATGGAGGCGCAAGCCGCGGTTCAAATTGAAAAGCATGTTCGGACACTACCCGACGGCAAGAGCCAACAGGCGATTGTCGCCAATGGTTTAGAATTTGACCGCAATGGTGTGCTCCATGTCTCCGATACCGCCCGGGGCGCGATCTGGAAAGTGGTCATCGGACCAGATGGCAAAGGCGGCAAACCGAGCCTGCTCGCGCAGAGCCCGTTACTCGAAGGCGCCGATGGACTGGCGTTTGATATTCGCGGAGATCTTTGGGTTGTGGCTAACGAGCGTAACGCGCTGATCACAGTCACGCCGAATGGTGCGGTCCGGGAGCTTACTAAAAACGGTAGCCAGGGGCCGCTTGAGTTTCCCGCTGGGATTATCTTTGTCGGCAACACTGCGTATATCGCAAATTTCGACACGCCGCGTCGCGATAACATGGACGACAACGGCAAGACTGCGCGTGACGGTATCGGCGCTTCGATTGCGCGGATCATGCCTTAGCGCGCTATCGAGCTAAAATTCCAGACCTTAATAAGGATAGGTCTCGAACTTTCATGGGGAGCGGAACACGGAGAAACTTGAGACGCTTCGTCTTGATTCGTGGTGTAGAACAGTTCTGAGAACCAATTAAAAAATTTGACCCATCGATGATGCAGGCGAGGAGCGCAGTGTCGTTACTCTCCATAGAAGGCGTGCGTAAGGAGTATCAGGCTCGGGGGAAGAGAGTTGTTGCCCTCGAGTCGGTGGACCTTGACATCCGCGAGGGCGAGTTCGTTACCATCGTTGGGCCGTCGGGCTGCGGCAAGTCGACTCTGTTGAATTTGATTGTCGGTCTGTTGCGCTCGAGCGGCGGACGGATTGTTTTCAACGGCGCGGCTATCGACGGCATCTGCACGCAGATTGGTTATGTGACCCAGAAGGACAATCTGTTCCCCTGGCGCACCTTGGTCGAGAACGTCGAGATCGCCCTCGAAATCAGAGGCATGGCCCGCGTGTCGCGGCGCTCCCAGGCGGAGGAATTGATCGAGCGCGTCGGCTTGCGCGGCTTTGAAGATCATTACCCGCACGAGCTTTCCGGCGGCATGCGCCAGCGTGCCAACATCATTCGTACCTTGATTTACGATCCCGAACTGATCCTTATGGACGAGCCTTTCGGACCGCTCGACGCGCAGACCCGAATCGTGCTTCAAGATGAGCTTTTAAAGCTCTGGTCTACGACTAAAAAGACCATTATCTTCATCACCCACGATTTGATTGAAGCGATCACCCTGGCCGACCGGGTGGTGCTGATGAGCTCGCGGCCGGGCAGAATCAAGGCGATCGAGCAAGTCAGTATCGCGCGACCGAGAGATGTCTTCAAAATTCATCAAAGCGAGCAGTTTCGAGCGGTTTATGAAAATTTATGGCGAGAATTGCGCCCTGAAGTGAAGTTGGCTGAAGCATAGAAAGGAGAGTTCTTATGAAACGGTTGATGATGATTGTATGCGCTGCGGTGCTCGGGTGCCTCGGCACTTCGCTCTCCGTTAAGGCGCAAACCCCAAGAAAAGTTAAGATGACGATTCCGGTTGTGGCGCACTCGATGACGCCGGTTTACATCGCCCAAAGCAAGGGCTTCTTTGCCGAAGAGAAACTGGAGCCGGATATCACTTCCACCGGCGGCGGCGGTCCTGATATTCGGGCGCTGATTGCCGGAGATGTCGAGTTCAGTTTTACCACCGGCGACAACGTGATTCTGGCGCAGCAGGAGGGCAAGAGACTCTTGATGGTGATGAGCGCGCTCAACAAAGTTTTCATCAATTGGGCGATGCATAAAGAAGCGGCCAAGGCCAAGGGCGTTACTGAATCGATGCCGCTTGCGGATAAAATAAAAACTCTTAAAGGTCTGACCATCGGGGTCACGAATCCGGGAGCTTTGACCGCGCACCTCGCCGCCTTCGTCGTGCGGAAGGCGGGCTATAACCCACAGCAAGATGTCAACATCGTTCCTGTAGGTGCCGGGCCGACGTGGCTTGCCGCCTTGGAAAATCGCAAGGTCGATGTCGCATTGACGGCGCCGCCCGTGCCCGAGACTGCGATTAGCCGCGGCTTCGCGATCATGTTCATCAACAACGCCAAAGGTGAGGACCCGTCGATTCCCGAGTTCCTCATGGAGAATTTGATCGCCCGCCCCGAGACGGTGGCGAAAGATCCCGACCTCGTGCGCCGCATGGTGCGCGCGCTCACCCGGGCGAACCAGTGGGCGCTAAAAAGCACCCCCGAGCAAGTCGCCGATGCTCTGAAGCCATTCATGGCCAAGACTCCACCCGATCTGTTGGTGGCTGGAGCCGCTGCGGTGCAGCCGACGTTGAATGCGGATGGTCGCACCAGCGAGCGAAGCTTTCAAACCACCCAAGAGGTCCTCGAACAAGCAGGGCTGCTAAAGAAGCGCGTGTCCTACTCCGAGTTAGTGACCAATGAGTTTCTCGCCAAATGATCAGCCGCAGCCGACTTTTTCTTTATCGGGTAATTTTCGGCGTGTTCCTGCTGGCTGGCTGGGAATTGAGCTCCGGGCGGTTGATCGATCCTTTTTGGGTCTCGAGCCCATCCAAGGTTTTCGGCTATGTCTACGAGGTATTTGCCGATGGATCGATCTTCGCCCATTTGGGTATCACTCTCTATGAGACGTTTACCGGTTTTTTCATCGGCTCCATTTTTGGCATTGGGCTCGGGTTTTTTCTCGGCCGTAGAGAGATCCTCGCCGATATTCTGGATCCTTACGTTGTCGCGTTTAACGGCATTCCGCGCATCGCGCTGGCGCCGCTATTCATTATCTGGTTCGGTATCGGCCCGACTTCAAAAGTCATTCTGGTTATAAGCGTGGTGTTCTTTCTTACCTTTTTCAACACTTTTGCCGGTGTCAAAGGCGTCGATGCCGAGCTCAAAAACGTTCTGCGTATTATGGGCGCCAGCGAACGACAAATACTCATAAAAGTTACTTTGCCGGCGATCGTGCCCTGGATTACTACCGGTTTAAAGATCGCTCTTCCCTACGCCATCGTCGCCGCCGTCGTCGGCGAATTCATCGCCGCGAGCAAAGGCCTGGGTTATTTGATCAATTACAATACTTCGCTGTTCTCAACGACCGGCGCTCTTGGCGGAATCTTCATTCTCGCGCTCGTGGTTGTCGTCTGCAACGAGGGAATCACCCGCGCGGAGTCTTACCTCTTACGCTGGCGCCCCAGAGACGAGAAAAAGAGCGAAGGCGAATTGTATTAAAGTAAAGATCCGATGTTCCTAGCTGCTTCGGCAGCTAAACCGGTCCTAGTGGCGCACGATATTCACTTCGCGATCCTATTCTTCCTCCACCTGTGACAATTATCAGTTAGCGTCGGATCGGCAGGAACACCGTGAGATCGACACACCGGATTCAGGGGAAAGTATTACCGCCAGCCATTCGGGGCGGGCTATGGATGGCGGCCGCGGCGGCTGCATTCACGGTCATGACCACACTAATCCGCGAAGCGGCCAACGGAGTCCACCCATTCGAGATCGCCTTCTTTCGCGCTCTGGTCAACCTTGTTTTGATGTTACCGTTTGCGCTGCGCACAGGCAGCGCCGGACTCAAAACCAAAAACCACAAGGCATTCGCGCTGCGGGGTGTGTGCGGGCTTGCCTTTCTGATGACGTACTTCACCGGAGCAGCCCTGATCCCAGTGGCCGACTCGCAGGCTCTCACCTTCACTTCTCCACTGTGGGGAACTCTCCTGGCAGTTTTATTTCTGAGCGAACGGCTGACCATGACTCGCGCTCTGGCAGTTATCGTGGGATTCGCCGGCGTTCTTATCATTCTGCGACCCGGAGTCCTGCAGGTTAGCTTGGGGGCGGTTCTCGTGCTTGCGGGCGCGCTGACTGCTGCAGCGAGCAACACCATCGTAAAATTCACGACCCGTACGGATCACCCGGACGCGGTAGTTTTTTACCAGATGGTGTACGTCACGCCACTGATAGCGATTCCGGCATTATACGTTTGGACCTGGCCCGCTCTCGATCAACTTTTGTTGATGATTGGTGTCGGATTCTTTGCGACTTTGAACCAGCGATTTCTCTCCCGCGCTTACGCATCCGCCGACGCGATTGCTGTACTGCCATTTGAGTTCGCTCGCCTGCCGTTCGCGGCGGTCATCGGTTTTTTAGCCTTTGGTGAGCTTCCGGATGTTTGGGCATGGTTAGGCGGCGCTGTGATCTTTAGCGCGTCACTCTATATGGTTCGGCAGGAAACACGCGCGTCGCGTTGAGAAGCAGACAGCAATTTCGCTGGGGTCAGCCGATCATTTTGTTGGGCGGGGTATTGGAACACACAAAGCAACCACGAGGTACTTAGAATTGATTTGCGAACGGAAACAATCCGCCTTCAGATTCGCAGCTCCAGGGTTTTCGAGTGAGTCATTGTTGAAGCTAGGCCAAGGATGCGGGAATTTGCAAAGCCGTGGCGTTTCTGTCGGAAGTGCATTGGGGTAAAGGGCAGCAAGGTGGCAGGTCGTTCGTAGTACTGCTGGGCGTTGAAAATTGATCTCTGGGTTCCTCAGCCGATTTTTTCCGCAACACTCTCCACGCCACAACAGTCATCGCCATTGCTGCGGATATTGTTAGTCCAGCGCCGGAACAGCCGCACTTAAGAAACACTAGGATCAGATCATCCCAGGCACGCCGTTGATTGAAGAAGTTCAACATTTCGTTTTCCTTCGCTGCACGGACCGGAGAACTTTTCTGTCAGCGGGAAAACTTTAGCAATGGGCGTGCCCGGCGACGCAAACATCATGAGCCGACTCACCTTAAGTAAAGCCTGCATTATCAGGATGTTGCGCTCCATTGCACCCTCGGTTGATGGGATTTCAGGAGCCGATTGCTCGGTCTAGAGTTAGAAACTCACAACTTTGTGCGCTGGCAGTGTCGGATGAGATATTTATGGGGTACTGCTGCAGCGCCTGAACGGAGTCAGGCAAGAGCACTTGGAGAGCACACTTATTCACGAAGAGTTCAGATGATCAGCGCAGCACAAATGATGTCACTCGTGCTCCTATCCTATGATGTGCGAGAACGTCAAACCGTATTGTCGATCAAGGCGCGGTATCACCCGCGTTTGCCGTAGATCTTATCGATGAATCCTTCCTTTTCGATTTCGCGCACAATGCTGTCGTCGATCAAATTGTCAATGGTCGTTTTGCTGCCCGGATTTTGCTTTAGAGCATCATCGAGCTGGATCTTCATTCCTTCCCGAGTCGTGTAGGGAACTCGCTCGATAAGTTTCGCGGTCGATTCATACGAACTGTCGAGATAGGCTTTGTTAGCTCCGCGTAAATATTTGGCGATGAGTTTTTGCGTGGCCTCCTTGTTGGTTCTGAAAAAATGCCCCGTCTCGATCAACGCCATCACAGCCCTTTTGACAACCGGACGTTTCTTGGCAAGATAACTTTTCGTCGTCACCGCGCAGATAAAAGGCAGGGGGTACGGTTTCTCCTGATCGGCCATGTTAGCCAGAACCCGGTGCGGCAAGCCACCGGGGATGAGGTGTACGTTTCCTGGTGGAGAGGGAAACCCGGCGATGATTTTGCGGCTAAAGCCTGCGGCCCTCTCGGAGGCGCCGCCGACCTGAAGGATTTTCACGTCTTCCATCGGCTTTAAACCCAACCCCCTGAGCAGCTCTCGCGCCGCCACGTCGGACACGCTGCCGAAGCGGCTGATACCGATGGATTTTCCTTTGAGATCTTCAGCTGATTTGATGTTGTCGAGGACCACAAGTTCATACGGCAGAGTATTGATAAAGCAGGCGACGCTTACGGTATCGGCGCCGCGCACCGCCGCATTGGCAACTCCGCTGCCTGCGCCGTTGCCGATCTGAACATCCTGAGCGACAATGGCTGAGACCGCGACCGTAGTGCTGCCGATGTAGACCACCTCCGCGTCCAATCCGTGTTTCTTGTAGAACCCGGCGTCGGCAGCGATGGTCCACAATGAGTTCAGAGTATCGGTGGAGCTATAGGCAACCCTGATGGTTTCCTGCGAATCGGCAGGTGAAGTAGTAATCCCGACTAGTAGAACGACGACGGCGGAAATAAACTGGCGACAACTGCGACTGCTGTTCATAAGTCCTCCGGGCGATGTTGCTGGTTACAGGGTCTTGAACAGTTCGTGTTTAGAAGGGCAAGTCCTCTATCATTCCAATCAGGTTACTGCTCGCAGGTTGCGCCGATCCGATGGAGCGCGGCGTGAAATTGTTTCATGTGCCGCGGCCCCACAAGCCGCAGTAGCGCCTCAAGATGAACGGCAATGCTTGCTCGTAGCCGGGCATGCTGGCGTATTTAGGCAGCTTCATTTCCTTCTCAACGGCATCCCAGCATTTGCCCTCGTGCGCGGCTTTCTTGACCTCGGCGGATACCTCCTGCAGGAAAGTAAGCATGTCCTGCGCATCTTTCTTCGTGCCCAGCCGACCGCCTGCGCCGGGATGACCAGGAATGAGTCGTTCCCAATCCATTGCCAGCACCTTTTTGATCGAGTCCTCCCATTCGAGCGGATAGGAATCGATCATACCGCGCCCTGGCAGTGAACCGACCGGCAGCCAATCGACCGTAAAAATAATTTTCTCCGCCGGCAGCCGCATGACCAAAGTCGAGTCGGAATGATTCAGGCCGAGGTACGTGAGCTCCAGTGTGGTGCCGCCAAGTGTAATCGTCCTATCATTGTCTACTGTCTCGTCGGGAATTACCGTATGCGGATCCTTGAGCCGTTCAAGACGCTCTTTGGCTTTCTTGTGCGCGATGAATGTGGCGCCGGCGTCCTTGAAGGGCTTACCGCCGGCTATATGGTCGAAATGATGATGGCTGTAAATCACGTACCGGACAGGCTGATTCGTGACCTTCTTGATCTCGTCCAAGTAAGTGGTCACTGCCTGGGGCCGTCCGTAGCCGATCGGATCGGTCGCGATCACGCCCTCCTTGGTGACGACAAACATTGCCTGCGCGCCGCCGTAACGAAAAACATAAACATTCTCGGTGCCGTCTACTTTAGTGGTCGCAAACGGCGGCTGTTGCTGCGCGTGGGCCGCTCGGTCCAGGACCGTTATCGCCAGTGCTGCGCATACCATGATATTAAGTAGCAGTGACATGACGCCTCCGAATGTTTGTCGATACGTACAGTCGTATCAGTC
>JAICEJ010000208.1 GCA_025924215.1 Candidatus Binatia bacterium | reverse complement strand
GCACCTGACATGTGGTTGAACGCGGCGGCTGGCGCACGGCGACATCGGCCGCGCGATGGTGTCGACCTGACGCGGGCCGCGCGTTAACCGCGAGCGTTACCCATGTAATCAGATTGAACTTTCATCAATTTGACCCCGCAAATGCATATCAGATTCACCCTCTACTAGACCTGCGGTAGATACCAATGACTCACAGTGGTTTGTTAGATCGCTCTCGCACGAATTGTCGTAAGCCTTATACCAACGGTAGGATTAGCAGGATGGCAGAATCGTTGTGCCTCGATTGGCTAAGACTCTGTCCCTATTTACTGCGGCACCACTGCGGTGATGTCGATCTCTAAGAGCATTCCCGGAATGGCAAGTCCGGAGATGACGAGAAACGTGTTGGCGGGGATCGGACCTTTTTCGCCGTACTCTTCTCGTCGGCATTTGCCGACATCAGCCTGATATCGGATATCGGTGACATACACGACCTGCTTTACGACATCGGCGAGGGTGCCGCCGTGCTTGGCCAAGTGGCGCTTCATCTTATCGTAGGCGTATTTGCATTGAAGGTACGGATTGCCGAGGTGGCGGATCGCACCCTGGGGCTTGTCTTCGTCCTCCGCGCCGACTCCGGCCAGGAAGATCATTTTCCCCGGACCAGTGACGGTTACCACTTCAGTGAAACGGCCCTTGGTCCACTCCGCATAGTTATAACGCTTGACTTCAAGCGTCTGTGCCCCGGCGCTTGCGTGTATGAAGAAGTTTGAGATGATCGCCACTGCCAGCCATGACACTCTAAACATGTTCGCCGCCTCCATTACTTCACCTGCAGAATCTCTGCTGCTCTTCCAATAAACGCGATTGTGAAGCCGGTCAAGTGAATTTTACGCTAGACCAGGGAACTCGTAACAATCTTCGGCGTAAGCAAAGATTTTTATCCGGGAGGTAAAACTTCGTATGCCCACCCAAGCCACTTACCGCAAAGAACGAAGCAGCACATTGTGGCATTTCTGTATGAACTGGAACATTGGCCAGCCAAGGATTTCGACCACAGCCGCGCCGCGAATCCGCCATTGGATCGACTCTGCGCCGAATTCGCGAAGTTGAAAAGAAGTAAGAAGTGCCAAAGTTCTGACGAACGTATTTCACTAGTCCAAGAGCTATCTTCTCTCTTGCCTCACTTACCGCAGGTTCGTCAGCCAACACACACAATGGTCAGCACTTAAACCGTCCCTCATAGGCCGTAATCTGCGTCAAGCCGAGCAAGCCTCTAACAGAAATCCAAGCGGCTCCGCGTTCTCACTGGGCCAGCCGGTGCCGACGCGGCCTAGAAACAACGAGGCTGTTTGGTGCTGCCCTAACATATTAAAGGCCTCGGCAATCGTTGCCATAGCTTGACGAGATTGTTTCTGTTCCGCGAAAATGCCTGCCCGTATCAGTAACGTGTAGGCCTTTGAATAGCGCGCCGGCGCCCCATCGAGCTTATTAAACCAACACGCCGCAGCGATCGTGCCCTGCCAATCACGGTTCCATGACGCGATCCTTTCGACTTGTAGGTACAGGTACCTGGCCTGCTGTAGATCACCTGCTTCCGCCGCGTGATCGCCGCGAGCGAGGAACGGCTTCCAATCGGCAAGCGGCGGGCGGTTGAAATCCGGTCGCAACCATGCGGCAATGATCAGCATGAAAAAAGACATAAGCACCAGCCAATAACCGAATGAGCGCCACCGCGGTGGACGAAGACTTTGCCGTGACGCCGATATTGGAGATAAACCTTTGAGAGCGCTGGTTTCGAATTTGAACATGATCGGCCTTTCCGATTTGATCCTTGTTTGTGCCGATTATGTCGTGGTACTTTCTATAATCACAAATGGTATTTTCTTATCGCCTTGATAACTTGAAGGAATACCAACTATGACCCTCGACCAGCTTCACACGTTTCAAACCGTTGCGACCACCCACAGTTTTCGGCGCGCGGCGGAACTGTTGTCGCTAACTCAGCCGGCGGTTAGCAAACAGATCCAAGCTCTGGAGACGGAACTTGAGCAGCGATTGTTCGAACGCGGCCGGAGCGCGCAACTCACATTGGCCGGAACAGCTTTGCTCAAGCATGTCGATCAATTAAGGCGCATTGTCACTGTCGCTAAGGAGGAGATTTCGGACCTTCGGGATCTTCGTCAGGGGAAACTTTCGATCGGTGCGGCACATAGTGTCGCCGCTTACGAACTGCCGCGGTTGATTGAAGCCTATAGAGCCGCTTACCCCAAAATCAATCTTGTGATCGAATCGGCCTGGTCGGTGGACATCACTCGGCGGGTTTTATCTCATGCTCTGGATTTGGGTTTGCTCATTCTGGTTTCGCCGAAACTCGAAGGATTCCCGCAGCTCTCGTTCGTGCCGCTTGCAACAACCGATCTGGCGTTTGTCGTAGCGGCGAATAACCCGTTGGCTAATAGAAAAAGACTCACCTGGGACGACCTCAAAGAAGCGCCGTGGATTCTGAATCACGATGGATGCGTATACCGAAGCTATATCGAGCGGCGGCTCGAAGAACGCGGTCAATCGATCAAGGTAGAAGTGGAGGTTCTCGGACTGGAGCTGCACAAAAAACTTGCTGAGCTGGGGTTGGGTGTCTCACTGCTGCCGCAAAGATTCGTCAGCGAGGAGATCCGGCGAGGCAGCCTCAAGGCTCTGCACGTCATCGGAGAAAAGCTTCAAGCCTATTCGTGTCTGGTTTTTAGGAGCGATAAATACCTTCACGGCGCCATGAAAGCGTTTCTAAAATTGCTCGAAGAAAGCTTTCGACCGACGAGCACGGCATTGAGTCGCATACTTGATCAAAACTCCGCATTTCGCAGGTAGATATGGACACCCGTATACCGGGAGGCGAGCCTAGAGGAGCAGCCGATCTGGGGCATCAAATCTCAGATAGCAGAGCTGAGATCTGAAATTTGAGATTTCGAGCATAGCGCAGACTTCGGCCGTTCCAAGCCGCAGGCTTATTGTCTTCGCTCCGGAGGGCTTGCCGCTTGATCGCTGTGTCGACTTAAACTGCGGAAGCCGGGCTAAAGAACTTCACGGGCAAACCAAACCACAAGCCTGGCGAGCCTGCGTGGCCTAATTCTAAATTCAATATTCGGCGTGGGATTGAGGAGCCCGCAGTTCATTCGCGGTCCTGAGATCGGCCTCTCTTAACCGGCCGGTATCAAAAACACGAGTGCCCCGGGATCGACTTTAAGGCTAATAGCGTGGGATTTAACCGTCACGGCCTTATGATCTTCAGGCCAGCGCATGTCATCAATGTGAACCGGCGAGCTCTCCCACTCAATTTGCAGATGAGCGCCTCGCTGGCTGGGCAGCCCCAGCGGCGACTCTGAGCCATTTATTCGGTCAGCCAGGTATTCGGCAAGCTCAGCTCGCTTGCTGTGGGGAACCGTAATAATATCCAAGAGCCCGTCTTTGGTATCCGCCTCGGGCGCCAGATCGAGATTCGGACCGATAGATTTGACGTTCAATGCTTCAAGCAGCACGTATTGACCGGAGAGATCCTCGCCATCGAGCCGGACGGTCAACTCGCTGGATTTGAAATTGCGGAGTCGCTCTTCCAGTATTTTGAGGACTGAGTTTATCTCTTCCTCGGAATCGTCCGCATGGGCCAGTTGTTTTTCGTTGGAGGCATCGATCTGGAACATCGTCTCGGCAAACAATCCCAGCCCAAACCCCTCAATGAATGGTTTCGAACCCCACGGACCTTTAGCCACAGCCGCATCGAAATGCACGCATCGCGCGGTTTTCCATCCGGAGATGAGATCTTCGAACGTCCGGCCCGACATGCCTAACGTAGCGGCGACGTTATTGGCGGTCCCCATAGGTAAAATCGCGATAGGGGTCGAGCTGCCGATCAACCGTCTCGCGACTTTACTGACCGTGCCATCGCCTCCCGCAACGGCGACCACGTCTCCCGGTTTTTTTAAGATTTTTTGCCACTTTTTTTCTTTCGACGATTGGTACTCTACTTTGTGTCCAGCCGCGCGAAGAAGTTTAATGAGCTCATCCCGCGAAGGTGTTTCTCCTTTGCCGGCTGCCGGATTATGTATTAGTGTGATCTTGATGGGCTGGCTCCTTAATCAGAATCCGCTGTGGCGAACGCATAGGGAAGGTCGTCTGCTTGACAGTTGTGCCAATTCGACCCGATGCCGCTCGCGGACGATGATCGCTCCTCGGCTTGCAGCCTCTCGTAGAACCGCTCTTGAAATCGAAAAGCGGGTTTGTCGTTATTTTTAATTCGGCTGTAACTCCCATCGGGCTGCATCAACCAGCTTTTAACGTTGTCGGCCAGTTGCAGTTCTAAAATCTCCTTCAGCTTCGTTTGCAATCGCGGCTCGATGACCGGGAAAGCGATTTCTATACGGCGGTCAAAATTGCGCGGCATCCAGTCCGCTGATGCAAGCCAAAAAGAATGAGGGTCGCCGTTCTGGAAATAAAAAATTCGCGCGTGCTCGAGATAGCGATCGACGATAGAAATCACGCGAATGCGCTCGGAGCTCCCAGCGATGCCGGGGCGCAGGCTGCACATGCCGCGGACGATAAGGTCGATCTGCACACCCGCTTGACTGGCTTGGTAGAGCTTTTCTATAACAGCAGGGTCGATAAGGCTATTTACTTTCGCAACGATGCGCGCGGGACGGCCGGCAGCCGCCTGCTCTGTCTCATGTTCAATCATGCGAATGAAACGCTCGCGCAGTTTCATCGGCGCCATCAGCACATGATGAAATCTTTGAGGACGGGTGTAGCCGGTGAGAAGGTTAAAGACCTCCGTGAGATCCTCGCCAAAATCTTCTCGACAGGTAAATAAGCTAAGATCACTATAGATGCCGCCGGTACGGACATTGTAATTGCCCGTGGACAGGTGGCAGTAGCGCCGGATGCCGTCGGATTCCTGGCGTACTACCAAACAGAGTTTGCAGTGGGTCTTGTAGCCGATCAAGCCGTAGACCACGTGAGCGCCGACCTCTTCCAAAGCGCGCGCCCAAACGATGTTGGCTTCTTCATCAAAGCGCGCTTGAAGTTCCACGAGCACGGATACTTCCTTGCCGGCTTCGGCGGCCCGGGCAAGCGCTTGAGCGATCGGCGAATCGGCGCTTACCCGATAGAGCGTCATTTTGATGGCTAAGACTTTGGGATCCTTTGCCGCTTCTTCAACAAAATGAGTTACAGCATCGAACGGCTGGTAGGGATGAAAGATCATGACGTCGCCGGTTCGAATGGCATTCCAGAGATCATGATCTCGCCCAAAGCAGGAAAACGATATCGGTACCTGAATGCGATCCTTCAGGCGGGGAACGTTTGCGCTTTGATAAAGTTGAAACAAGTCCGTAAACGCGGTGAAACCTCTGCCGGGATATAGATCGGCGCCACTCAGCTCGAGCTCCTCGACCAGCTGGTTTAATAGCTCCTTCGGTAAATCCGGGTCGTACTGCAGTCTCACGGCATCGCCCATCCTGCGTTCGCGCACGCCTTGTTCGATCGTCATCATCAGGTCTTCGTTACGCTTTCGCACGACGCCGAAGTCGGCATCGCGCGTGACGCGAACCGCATGGGTGGAGAGAATTTCGAAACCGTGATAGAGGCGCGGCAGATAACGGCGCAGGACATGCTCGAGCAGGATAAATGCGTACCGTCCTTCGGTTGCCGGCAGTTGAATAAATCGCGGAACTACGTGACCGGGAATATGGACAATCGACACTTCCGAATGAGGCAATGGGGAAACCGTTTTAGCCCGCAGCGCTACCACTAAAGAAAGTGACCGATTGGCGAGATATGGAAACGGATGACCCGGATCTACAGCCAAGGGAGTAACAATAGGGTAAAGCGTCTTTTGAAAAAACTCCTCCAAAAACTGATGCTGCGCTCCGTTCACTTCTTCGGGACGCACGAGATGAATACCTTCGGCGGTTAGCTGCGGCAGGATCTTATCTAGGAAACAGGCGTGCTGAGCTTCGGTTAGTTCATGGACTTTTTTGGAGATCGCCGCCAATACTGCCGCCGGATCGGCGGTATCGGAATCCGGGTTCGGTTCTTCATTTTGGACCTCGCGCCTAAGGCCTGCCACGCGGACCATGAAAAATTCATCGAGATTCGAGCTAAAGATCGCTAAAAACTTAAGTTTTTCGAGCAGCGGAACCTGCGGATCTTTGGCTTCCTCCAACACCCGGCGATTGAATTCGAGCCAGGAGAGATCACGGTTTATCAGCAGATCATTGCGATCGGGTACAAACATGCTCAGGATAGTCTAACTCATAAGCGGCACCGAACAATAAGGCACCGAAGATAGCGTACCGATATCGGTTGGATGAGCAGCGATATCGGCGCCCCTTCACTGCCGGGAAAGTGTTAAACGATTGGGGTCCAAGCGCTTGCTCAGTCGCTTAATTCGATGAGAAAAGATCTGTCTATTCCTTTAATTTTTGTTTTAATCCTGCAAAATTTGATAGAAGACCCAAAAAGTTCAGCACTGCTGTCCTGCGAGCACGCGCTCATTCGTCGTGTTAATGAAAAAGCAAAGTCGTTGTAAATTCACGCATAAACGCGCTGGTCGTGGGAAATTTCGCGCCAAGGCGCGAAACTCAGGAAGGAGTAGCAGATGAGCAAAGTACGAGTATTGGTTGGTACAAGGAAAGGGGCGTTCGTCCTGACGGCGGACGCGAAGCGCGAACAATGGGACATCAGCGGTCCGCATTTTGCGGGCTGGGAGATCTACCATGTCAAGGGGTCTCCGGCTGATCCGGACCGGCTGTTTGCATCGCAATGCAGCAGTTGGTTCGGGCAGATCATTCAACGCTCCGATGACGGCGGCAAGACTTGGCATCAACCTGGAACACCGCCAGGCGAACCGACGATCGCCCCGGACGGAACGCCCAAGGGCGAGAGCAACAACTTCATTTATGACTCATCGCCTGAAACCGGTAAACCGCTCACCACGCACCAATGGTACGACGGCACAGCGCGACCTTGGGAGTTCAAGCGTGTCTGGCATCTCGAGCCGTCGCTAAACGATCCTGACGTCATATACGCGGGTGTTGAAGACGCCGCCTTATTCCGCTCCGTCAATGGCGGTCAGTCGTGGCACGAGCTTGCCGGATTGCGCGGCCACGGCTCAGGCTCCTCCTGGCAGCCCGGCGCCGGTGGGATGTGCCTGCACACGATTCTTTTAGATTCAAACGATCCGAATCGGATGTACATCGCCATCTCGGCGGCGGGCGCGTTTCGGACCGATGACGCGGGCAAAAGCTGGAAGCCGATCAATCGCGGCCTTCATTCGCTCTACATTCCCGAACCCACCGCAGAGGTGGGTCACTGTGTCCACCGTGTCGCGATGCACCCGTCCCGTTCCCGGGTGTTGTTCATGCAGAAACACTGGGACGTGATGCGCAGCGATGATGCCGGTGAGTCATGGCGTGAGATTAGCGGCAACTTGCCAACCGACTTCGGTTTCCCCATTGACGTGCATGCGCACGAGCCGGATACCATCTACGTTGTGCCGATCAAGAGCGATTCGGAGCATTTCCCCCCTGACGGCAAACTGCGCGTGTACCGCAGCCGCACAGGCGGTAATGAGTGGGAACCGCTCACCAAGGGTCTGCCGCAAAGTGATTGTTACGTCAACGTGTTGCGCGATGCGATGGCGGTCGATTCGCTCGACTCGTGCGGCGTTTACTTCGGTACCACCGGCGGACAGGTATACGCATCGGTCGACGCGGGTGACAGCTGGGCGCCTATCGTCCGAGATCTGCCGCCGGTACTCTCCGTGGAGGTGCAGACACTGCCATGAAGCGAGCACTGAAAATGACCTCCAGCGGCGTTCTCTCCTCGAAAGCGTCCTCAACGTAGCTCAGAGACTACGCTCCGGGCGCTTTCCTTGCTGCGGCCTCGCTGGAAGGGGCATTTTGAGCGCTCGCGGGAAACGGAGTTGTTAATATAGGAGACTAATAAGTCATGATTCGAGTAACGCTACCAGCACATCTGCGCAAGCTCGCCCATGTTGACGGCGAAGTGGCGCTCGAGATCGCGGGTCAGATCACGCAGCGCTCAATTCTCGATGCGCTCGAAGCGCGTTATCCAATGTTG
>JAICEJ010000207.1 GCA_025924215.1 Candidatus Binatia bacterium | reverse complement strand
TGGCGGTGACTGCCGGTCCGCTGTCGGAGCTCGAGCAAGCAGAGGAAAGGCTAAGGAGAATGAATAGGCCGGCGAAACGAGTTAAAAATGTCATCGAGGGGAGAGGATCATGAGTAGTTAATCAGGTTTTTCAGGCCGAAATCACCGTCCTGAGCATCGTGGATAGTTACCGTTAGGTTGTCAAGTTTTTTCAGCCCGTAGAGACAATTCCTCCGGCGCGCTACGACGCCATTTGGCTCTCTCGCTCATCTGAGGCGCAGATATCTCCAAAAAGTTCCACAAACCGCCCCGAAGCTGTCGATCATAACGTCAACAATGCTTGCGGTTCGACTAGGCACCAGAGACTGATGAAACTCGTCCGTTATTGCCCAGACGAGCGCAAAAAATATGGTCAATACCGCGGGGCGCATGGAACGTCTGCCGCTACTCTCTGCGTACAAAGCGCGATAGAGCAACACGGCTAGGACAAAGTATTCGAACCAATGACCGAGCTTGCGAACGACAAATTGCACGAACGACACCTGTTCCGGAGTGATGCCAGGCAAGAGCCACTGCAGCAGCGGTCCCAAAATCCGCGAAGATTGGGGCGCTGCAAAGTGTTCGGTTGAAAATAAAAATATGACCGAGGCCCACAGGAGCACCGGTAGCCATTGATTAACGAACTTGATGCCGTTGTGCTTGGTCGATTGGTTCATAAGTTAGCTAAGAGAGAAGAACGGGAGCTCGGTTTGGCCAGTACAGCATAGATGAGCGCTGTCACCCAACACAAACTGATCAGTCCCCACATCAGTGGACTGTAGCTTTGGGTGCGATCGTACACAGCGCCGGCCATCACCGGACCTATGACGCTACCCCACATGTAAAGAAAACTCATGCTGCCGCGAACTTTGGCGAAATTATTCCGGCCAAAAAAATCGCCTACGGTCGCCCACGTAACCGGAAAAAGCCCTTCCACTACGGTGAAGAGCACCAGCGCCAGCCAGAGTTGCCATTCCAGGGTGTATGAAAAAAGCAAATAGACCGACAAGCTTGCAATGATCATGCACGTGGTCATTAGCCTGGGCTTGTTAAGGCGATCGCCGAGCCAGCCGATCAGGAGATGCGCCGGCATGCCGAGCAGAGCGATAAACGCCAGGAAAAAGGCGGCGCGCTTCTCGGTCAAACCGCGCCAAACTAGGATTGGCACGAAATGGACCAGGACACAGCTGGAGCAAACTACGCGTAAGGTGGTGGCGACCGCGAGCAACCAGAACTGGCGCGAGCGCAAGGTTTGCTGCAGAGAAAAATTTGCTTCCTCCCCGTGCGGTGATCCTTTTGCGTCGATTGCTTTGGGCAACGGCTCGCCATCCGGCAACAAGCCCATACTCTCCGGCGAGCGGCGCAGCAGCAGGGACAGGGGCAGACCACCGATAAGAAATGCCACTCCGGCGCCCATCGCAGCACTGCGCCAGCCCCATGTGTGCACGGCGTAAGCGAGAAACGGCGTGACCAGGGTGCCGCCAAGCGCGATGGAACCGCTGGTGAGCGACATGGCCAGAGCTCGTTTGCGAATAAACCAGCTGTTGGCGACCACCATGGTGGCATCCATAAACCCGGCTTGGTAGGAGAGCGAGATGATCCCCATGTAGACAATCAGCAGAGCGCTATAACTGTGCACTCCTGCCAGCAGCATATAGCCTATACCGGCCAAAAGAGTTGCGACAAAAATTACCGGCCGCGGTCCATACCGGTCGATACAATAGCCAGCCACCGGTCCTTCAATCGCGCCTTGAGCGCGCGCCAGAGAGAAAACCAACGAAGTCGCGGCCCGTGACAGGCCTAACTCCTGAGTTATGGGTAGGAAGAAAACGGTAAAACCGTATGCATGGAGCCCGCCGCCGAGAAGGCGGATAGCGCAACTGACGCCGACCATGCGCCAGCCATAAAATAGACCGGCGAGCCGGTTGCCAAGTTTTCGAAACATCGATCAATTAAAGACGTAGCTTAATATTGGAAGGACGGCCTCAGGGACGTTGAGCCGGGATTTGTAGCATTCATAAAAGTAGCTGACAGATGATTATCATGTCAACGCGTGGAATGAATTTACTTGGATAACAGTATAGTTACGTGTCCGTGTCCGTGAAACGTGATCTATTCCGAACGAGCACGAACACGCACCACCCGAACACGTTTTCAGTGTTGAGGCCGCTTCGGTCGTGCCATCATTGCATAGAGGCAGCCCGCGATCACCGCCAGCGCGATATACGCCGACATCATCGGCGCATAACTTTGATATCGATCGTAGATCGCGCCAGTGATGACAGGCCCCAGCGCAGGTCCCCATAAGTAGAAAAAACTCATCGTGCCGCGGATCGTCGCGAAAGATTTCCGGCCAAAAAAATCGCCTACGGTTGCCCAGCCGACCGGAAAGATTGCTTCCATGATCGTAAACAGTAGAACGAACATCCACAGTGACCATTCTCCTTCGCCATAGGCCAAGAAGGCAATCGACAGCGCGCCCACGCCCATGCAAGCCGCCATCAGCCTTGGTTTGCTGACATGATCCGCGATCCAGCCGACCAGCAAATGCGATGGTAAACTCATCAGCGCCATCGTCGCCAGCAGCGTCGCGGCGCGCTGCTCGCTGGCACCTTTCCAGACCATGATCGGCACGAAGTGAACCGTAATCGCATTGAACACGCCAACTCGCGTGGTGGTGGCCAGGATCATGATCCAGAAGGCGGCGGTGCGCATCGCTTGCCGAAGAGTGAACTCAATTTCCCCCTCATTAACTTTCCCGTTACTTCTACGTGTGGTTTTGACCGGGGTCGCGTCTTTCTCTTCCGGCGCGGCACCGTCGGGCGCCAAGCCCATGCTTTCGGGTGAACGTTTGACCAGGAGCGCCACAGGCACGCCGATCAAGATCAATCCGAGGCCGGACAAAAAAGCTCCATAACGCCAACCCCAGGTCTGGACGCTGAAGGCCAGCAGTGGTGTGATCAGAGTACCGCCAATACCGATGGAGCTGCTGATCAAGGTCATCGCCAAGGCCCTGCGCCGGATGAACCAGCTATTGGCGAGAACCATAGGAGAATGCATGAAGCCGGCCGAGAAGGATAATGAGATCACGCCGAGATAGATCCCGATCAAGCCATAATAGGTTTCGACGCCGGCGAGCAGCATGTAACCTACGCCTGACAAGATCACTCCGGCCAGCATCATCGGGCGCGGCCCGAAACGATCGATTAAGTAACCCGCCAACGGGCCTTCGATGGCGCCTTCAGCCCGGGCTAACGAGAAGACCAGGGAAGTCGCCGCTCGAGTCAATCCCAACTCTTGGGTGATCGGCAAGAAGAAAATCGTAAAGCCGTAGAGATGAAAGCCGCCGCCGAGCATGCGCATGCCGCAACCCACAGCCACCATCCACCAGCCGTAAAAAAATCCCCTGGATCGAGCCGTGATTTTGTCAAACATATCGTGTGATGGTCCGGCCCGACGACAGTTATCTTCAGGACGCGGTTGCTGGGAACTGCCCCCCCTGGAGCGGGTTAACCGCGCAAGAATCGTTTGGTTTTTGTGCTCTTTTGGATCAGCTTCACGCTAACTGACGGTGAACGATAATGTCAACGTCTGCATAATGTGAGAACGATGCGCTGCTATTTGGCGGTCGGATCGTGTATAAACTAAAGGATTACCGCCTGCAGCATTCATGACACGGAAGGACTGCGAGTGAAAAGACACAGGATCACGTTGATACCCGGCGACGGAATCGGCCCCGAAGTAATGAAACCCACTTTGAAACTCATTGAAGCCGCGGGAGTTAACATCGAATGGGACAGGCACCTGGCCGGCGCCGACGCATTGAAAAAACATCGAACCACGTTGCCGAAGCAGATGATGGATTCGTTTGCGAAAAACAGAGTCGCTCTCAAAGGACCGGTGACAACACCGGTCGGCGAAGGCTTTGCCAGCGTCAATGTCGAGCTGCGCCAGAGTTTTGATCTCTACGCCAATCTCAGGCCGATTAAAAATCTTCCCGGTGTCAAAGCCCGCTATGAAAATGTCGATTTGATCGTTGTTCGCGAGAATACCGAGGGTCTCTATTCGGGCATCGAGCATGAAGTCGTGCCCGGGGTGATGGAGAGTCTGAAAATCATCACCGAAAAGGCTTCTACGCGTATCGCCAAGTTTGCTTTTGACTATGCCGTCGCCAACCGCCGAAAAAAAATCGCCGCGGTGCACAAGGCCAACATCATGAAGCTCACCGACGGCCTATTCTTACAGTGCGCCAGAGATATGTCACAAAAATACAAAAAGATCGGTTTTAGCGATTTAATCGTCGACAACGCTTGCCTGCAATTGGTTTTGGATCCGACCCGTCTCGATGTTCTATTGCTGGAGAATCTTTACGGCGACATCGTGTCGGATCTCGCGGCCGGGTTGGTCGGCGGGCTGGGGGTAGTTCCCGGCGCCAATCTCGGCGATACCCACGCGCTCTTTGAAAGTGTTCACGGCAGTGCGCCGGATATCAAAGGAAAAAACGTCGCTAATCCGACGGCAATCATATTGGCCGCCGCCATGATGCTCGACTACATTTCGGAAGCGAAGGCGGCCACCCGCCTGCGGACGGCGCTGCACACCGTGCTGGCCCGAGGCGAGTGTCTGACCCGGGATCTCGGCGGATCCGCCAGCACCAGTCAATTTGCCGATGCGATTCGCCGCGCAATGGAAAAGTAATCTTCGCCATTGCTGCTCTCGCGGCTCCGCGCAGCTAAATGTGGTTCGACATTCCAGCTCAACTTATCGCCCTGGCGGCGTCCCTTTCTTACGCCGCCTCGGGAATCGCCGCCAAGCGCGGCTTGCGTTATTCGACGCCGATCACGGTCACCCTGGTCTCGGTCACGATTCATGCAGTGACACTATCGGCCGCCGTGTTGCTGACCGGCGGTATCCCCGCGGTATCGTGGTGGGTGTTTTTCCTGTTCGCTCTTACCGGGACGCTTCAGCCGATCATTCGGCTGTTCACCTACGCCGGAATCCATTACATCGGTGCCTCGCGCGGCACGACTTTGCGCGGCGCGCATCCACTGTTCAGCACATCGTTGGCGATCATTTTTCTCGGCGAACAGGCGACTGTGCCGGTGATCGCCGGCACGGTTCTGATCGTCGGCGGGATCACTTTGATCTCATGGCAGACAGAAGTCCAACGTAAGACTTTTCGCTGGTGGCATATCGGTTATCCACTCGGCGCTGCTTTTTTGGCCGGCATCAGCCATCCGCTGCGGCGCTATGCCTTGGGTCTGGCCAACGAACCGCTGTACCTCGCCGCGGTGATCGGTGTCGTTGCGCTCCCGTGGCTCGCTAGCTATATTGTTTTGCCCAGGAAAGGAGCAGAGCAACCGGTCTGGAACCGGCAGTCGATGGGTGCGTTTTTGTTCGCCGGCGTGTTTGAAACTTTGGGAATTGTCTTGGTAATTACCGCTCTGAGCGCCGGCCCGGTGGTCATCGTCTCGCCGATCGTCGCCACCAGTCCGTTGTGGATTCTCCTTGGCACCTGGCTGTTCCTGCGCGGCATCGAAGGCTTAAGCTTGCGCACCATCGCCGGCGCGTTATCTGTCGTCGCCGGAACGATTGCGATATCGCTGGTGCCGTAACCCCCTCTGTACCATTCGCATTACTACTGACAGGTAACCCATTCTCGCGGATAGGCATTCAAAGTCTCGCAGCCCTTTTTCGTGACCACCAAGGTTTCGCCGAATTGCAGTCCCATCTTTTCATCTTCGGTGATGAGATTGGGTTGGATGACGATTACCATATTTTCACGAAATACCAGCTCCTTGGATTCATGACGCTTTCGGGTCTTGGTTTGAAAGATCGGCGGGTACTGATTGACGCCGTGGACCACATCGTCATAGGTGCTGTAACCGCGCCGGTGAATGATCTCGGCGGCTTCTTCGGCTTCGGTGGTGGTGGCGCCGTCCTTGATCACCTCGGCCAGAACCTCGAAGGATTCGACTGCGGCGGCATGCATCTTTTGCCACGGCGGGGTTGGTCCTTCACCGAGGGAAAAGGTCCGGTGAATCTGCCCGCTGTAGCCTGAATAGGCGCCGCTGATTTCGGTAATCAGGCAATCACCTTTTTGCAGCTTACGATTCGACTGGAACTGCGCCGGTACCGGGAAATCCGGATCGCGCATGGGCATGCTGCTCATAAAGTGGATACCGGCGTAACCGCCTCTCTTTAAATAAGCCGGCTCGATCAGCGCGGCAATCTCGTCCTCGCGCATTCCTGCTTTGAGACCGTTGGCCAACGCCTCAATCGATTCATCGGTTAGCTTGGAAGCAAAGCGGATACGCTCGACTTCCGCCGGGCTCTTGATGGTGCGCATCATCCGCAATTTGCCGCTGAGATCGCTGAAGACGGCACCTGGAAATTGTTGCGCCATCTTCAGATAGACTTGAAATGGAATCGAACCCACGAGACCGATCCTCTTCGAATCCAAGCCGCGCTCGCGGATTAGTTCGAGCACGCTAGTAGTGGTGTTGGCTCCGGCCCAGCGCACGTCTTCAATCACGGACATCACTTTGGCCATTGGAAAATGATTAAACAATTGAAGCAGAATCACCGGCTCTTTGCCGGCTTGAAAAAGTACATACGCTTCGCGGCTGCTCGGCCAATCGCTTAACCAGTAGACGTCCGAGGCGTAGCGCCCGCTGCCGTAGACGAGAAGCGCATCGACATTCTCTTGTTCCATGAGCCGGTAAACCACTTGATGTCTACTAGCGATCTCCTGATCGGAAAACGTCGGGTAGTCGGATCGTTGCCGCATTTGGTATTCCTCCTGTATGTCGCTCTATGATTTGGTTCGATAAACCGCGTTGCAGTAAGCAAAAATTTTTATATCGAAAGAGTTCCGGAATCAAATGTCGCAAGTGATTATCCTGGCAGCGGTTGACCTTCAAGCGGTCTCAACCTAGACATTTTCTGCTGCCCGTGCGACTCTCCAACATCGACCTTGCTCTAACCAAATCAGGAGACTCTCATGAACGTATTGCGTATTTGTCATCGAATTCTTCTGGTCTTGTTTTTCGCCGCGCTCGGCGCCGGTGCGCAAGCGCAGCCGGCCAAGCAGGAATTCAAACCCGAAGTCGGCCAGGAGGGTAAAGACGTGATCTGGGTACCGACGCCACAGGAGCTGGTGGAAAAGATGCTCGACATGGCCAAGGTGACGCCGCAGGATTATGTGATCGATCTCGGCTCGGGCGATGGCCGCACCGTCATCACCGCGGCCAAGCGCGGCGCCAAGGCGCTCGGCATCGAATACAATCCTGATATGGTGGAGCTGTCCAAGCGCAATGCGGCGAAGGAAGGTGTCAGCGACAAGGCCACCTTCATGAAAGCGGATTTGTTCGAAGCCGATCTCTCCCAGGCGCAAGTCATCACGATGTTTTTGCTACCGGACATAAATTTAAAGTTGCGTCCCAAGCTGCTCAATCTTAAACCAGGCACTCGAGTGGTTTCGAATTCGTTTACCATGGGCGAATGGCAGGCGGATGAAACTGCCAATGTCAAGAATGGCTGCGCCTCCTATTGCACGGCCTATCTCTGGATGGTTCCCGCCAAAGTGGACGGCACCTGGCAGCTGCCGCAGGGAGAGCTAATTCTCAAGCAAGAATACCAGATGGTTTCCGGCACCTTGAAGACCGGCAACAACGCTGAGCCGATCAAAGGCAAGGTCACCGGCGATCGGATCAGATTCACGGCTGGCGGCACGGAATATCAGGGCCGGATCAACGGTAACACCATCGAGGGAAAGTCGAAGTCCGGCAGCTTCAAGGCCAGCCGTGCCGGTAAATAGACTTACGCTTCTTGATTCATCGAACTGAACACAGGAGATCATCATGAATATTGTTCGAAGGTCCCGGCCGTTACTGTTGGCGCTTTGGGTTTCGGTTTTCGCCGCATGTGCCGGTGCTCAGCCGCAGCCGAAAAGCCAAAGCTACGAGCCCAGAGTCGGCCAGCAGGGTAAGGATGTGGTGTGGGTGCCGACACCTCAGGAATTAGTCGATAAGATGCTCGACATGGCGAAAGTGACGCCCAAGGATTATTTGATTGACCTGGGCTCGGGTGACGGGCGAAC
>JAICEJ010000206.1 GCA_025924215.1 Candidatus Binatia bacterium | reverse complement strand
GCGTCGCGGTTCGCTTTGGAGAGAAATGGTCTCAATCCTGAGCGGGATATCACCATGGTTCAAACCGGCGGCCAACCGGAAACTGTCATGGCGCTGATTACCGGAAAGGTTCAAGCGGCGGCGCTTTCCGTGCCGGCAACGATGCGTGCCAAGCAAGCGAATATGCGGGAGCTCTTGGATATGGCCAAGCTGGAGGCGACCATCCATCAGAACGGAGTCGTGACCACCCGCCGCTACCTAAAGAGCAATGAAGATACAGTGCGCCGCTTTCTCCGCGCCTACACCGAAGGCGCGGTGCTTGCCAAAAGAGACAAGGCGTTTGCCGCGCGCGTTATGGCCAAATACCTCGGCACCCAAGACCGGGAGATGCTCGATGATGCCTACGAGCGCGTGACACGTCATCTTGAAATCCCGCCGTATCCGAGTGTGGAAGGAGTTTCCGTTCTGCTAAAAACATTGGAAAAGACCCAACCCAAAGCCCAGACGGTGAACCCAGAAGATTTTATCGATCCCCGATTGCTGCGTGAGATCGCTAATAGCGGATTCATCGATCGGCTGTAGCGTCTAACCGGGTTCCCAATGGTTGACATGACTGCATTTGCGACTAGTGTTAAGCAAGGATGAGTTGTACGTGAAAAGAGTACTAGCCATCATCTTGGGCGGAGGCGCCGGAACCCGGCTATATCCTTTAACTAGACTTCGCGCCAAGCCCGCCGTTCCTCTTGCCGGCAAGTATCGTTTGATCGACATTCCCATCAGCAACTGCATCAACTCGGAGATCCAGCGGATCTATGTATTAACCCAGTTTAATTCGGCTTCCCTCAATCGGCATATTACGCGAACCTATGGCATGGCCGGGTTCCAGCAGGGCTTCGTCGAAGTTTTGGCCGCCCAGCAGACGCCGGAAAACCCAAACTGGTTTGAAGGAACTGCCGACGCGGTGCGGAAATATTGCTGGTTGTTTGCCGAATGGGATGTCGATCAATACCTGATTCTCTCAGGGGATCATCTCTATCGGATGAATTACGCAGATTTCATTCATCGACATCGCGAAACTCGAGCCGACGTGACACTTGCCGTGATACCCGTCGAGGAACGTGGGGCGTCGGACTTTGGTTTGATGAAGATCGACAGGGAAGGGCGTGTGCAGTCTTTCAGCGAAAAGCCCAAAGGGGACGCGCTTAAGTCGATGCAGGTCGACACCAGCGTTCTGGGCCTTCCGACAGATAAAGCCAGCGGACTCCCCTATATTGCTTCCATGGGGATTTATGTATTTGAAAGGCAAGTTCTGTTCGATCTTTTGAAAGAATCCCCTGATCGGACGGATTTCGGCAAGGAAATCCTTCCGGCTGCTCTGAAAAATCATAATGTGCAGGCCTATCTCTTTAAAGATTATTGGGAAGATATTGGAACCATCGAAGCCTTTTACAACGCTAATCTGACGCTTACGCAGCAGCCCAGTCCGCCGTTCAGCTTTTACGATGAAAAGGCGCCGATCTACACCCGCTCGCGCTATCTGCCGCCGACCAAGTTGCTTGACTGCAAGGTTGTTGAATCGATGGTCGGCGAGGGCTGTATCCTTAGGGAATGTACGGTAAAGCGCTCGGTGATAGGAATTCGGTCGCGCATTGAAACCGGCTGTGTGATCGATAATGTTTTATTGATGGGGTCTGACTTCTACGAATCGCCTCAAGAACGGTTACAGACGGTGGAGAGTGGCAAGGTTCCGTTGGGCATTGGAGCAAACACAATCATCCAACGAGCGATCATCGATAAGAACGCGCGCATCGGCCGTAATGTCCGGATGCTTAACCAGGATCGCGTGCAGGAAGGTAACCGTGAGGATCTTGGCTTCGTAATTCGCAATGGCATTATCGTCGTCATCAAGAACGCAACGATCCCTGATGGCACGGTCATCTAGCGGGCGTAGATCGCTGTCAAAAGTTTCGAAATCCACCAGAAGCCATAATTCTTCTTCACTATCCGAAGCCAGTTAGGATTTTGGCGGGCAAACCGCGGGCCTTGCTTGATCAGCGCCGCTGGCGCGCCTATAATATCTGCCACGTAAACGGCTAGCGACCCATCAGATCGCTCACCTATCAACAACATAACCGCTCGTTTAACTCATTCGCGAGCCTAAGTTGCGGAGTCGGGCTCCGCAACAGGACGCATTTTAAGGCATCACCAGATGACGCACTATACATTCCCGCAACTCCTCAAGCATGATTTCGCCGGTTATAGCATTCCAAAATTCCGGCAGGATCTACTCGCCGGATTGACAGTTGCCGCAGTCGCATTGCCACTGGCGCTCGCCTTCGGTGTCGCTTCAGGTGCCAATGCCAGCGCTGGTTTGATCACGGCGATATTGGCGGGCTTGATCATTGGCGGGCTTTCAGGGGCTCCTTATCAGATTTCGGGGCCGACGGGCGCTATGAGCGCAGTGCTAATTGTGTTAGCGGAAAAACACGGTTTGGCTGGAATATGGTTTGCCGGGATGCTGGCCGGTATGCTTTTGTTGGTTATTGGTGTTGCCCGCTTAGGTCGCTTTATCGCGTTTGTTCCCGCCCCGGTCATCGCCGGCTTTACCTCAGGCATCGCGCTCATCATTGCGATTGGTCAAATCGATAATCTTCTCGGCGTGCAATCAGGGCCGGCAAGCTCTGCGGCTTTAAAGCTATTCCGTTACTTCAACGCCGGGCTGGTTCCGGATTGGCATGCTCTCTCGCTCGGGACCGTGGTGATCCTTACGATGATCTTGTGGCCAAAGCCATGGAGCGCTCGCTTTCCCGCGTCACTCTTAGGGATCATCCTCGCAACAGTTATCAATGCGTTGCTCGAATGGCCGGTCGGGGTCATAGGCGAAATCCCGCAAACTCTGTTGCTCGATCAACGCTTGACCTTCGATATGATTCCCTGGGCTCATCTACAGGAGTTCGTCGCGCCGGCTCTGGCGATTACCGCATTGGGCGCGGTGGAGAGTTTGCTCTGCGGCGCAGTGGCGAGCAACATGACGGGAATTCGTTTGCAGGCCAATCAGGAACTGATTGCGCAGGGCATCGGCAATGCAATTATCCCATTTTTCGGCGGCGTGCCGGCCACGGCCGCGATTGCCCGCAGCAGCGTTGGAATCAAGTCCGGCGGCCAGACCCGCATGGTCAGCATTGTGCACGCGCTGGGCCTACTGGCTTCCATGTTTTTGCTCGGACCGATTATGGGAACCATTCCGCTAGCCGCCCTTGCTGGGGTCTTGATGGTCACGGCATGGCACATGAATGAATGGGAAGCAATTCACTATATCTTCAGTCACCGTTTCAAAACCGCCATGATTACCTTCCTGATTACAATGGTGGCGACGGTCGTTCTGGATTTGACCGAGGCGATCTTACTCGGGGCCTTTATATCGGGCGCGATATTTTTGAATCAAAGCGCGAGTATCGACATCGATGTTCAAGAAGTTGACCCCGAGAAGTTGCGCAAGCGCGGCATCGAGAACGCCGGCACTTGCCGCCATGTGCGGGTGGCCTACTTAACCGGTCCGCTATTCTTTGCCGCCACAAGCAATTTCAACGAAGCCTTTGCCCGATTCGAAAGCACGCATGCCCTGATTCTCTCTATGCGCGGCGTGCCTTTGATCGACACCTCCGGCCTGCAAGCGATGACGGCGTTATTCCATAAGCTTAACAAGCAAGGCATCACCCTTAGCGTCGCCGCGGCCCACGAAGATGTCTTGCGTATGATGGAGCGAGGCGGGTTGATTTCGATTATCGGCTCGGAGAATGTCTTCTGGAGCTCGGATCAAGCGATCGTCGCGCTGGAAAACCGGGGCTGCCGTTATTGCGCCAACGAGAAACCTGCTATCGCCCGCCCGCAAGCCGTTGCCATCTAAGCTTATAAGCCTACGGTTCTAATCTCCGGCGGCAGAATTGCGCGAATAGATTTTCCCCCGGCTGAACGGGTGCCCGCCGACCACGTTGACCAAGAAGCGATCACACCGGCTGACCGCTACAATGAGTATCGACGATATGATATCGGATCGATAATCGGCTGAGCTTTCGGAGATTTGTTTGCAAATGAAAAACCCCCGCATCATCATCGCCGGCGGTGGACCCGTCGGCGTTGTGTCGGCGCTGGCGTGCGCACAGCATGGCTACCCCGTAACGCTCCTCGAAGCCGAGGATAAGATCGACGACAACCCGCGCGCGGCGACCACTCACCCCTCAACTCTTGAATTGATTGCCCGGGTCGGTCTGATCGATCAATTTATTGGAGAAGGTTTGGTGGCGCGGTTCTTTCAATTTTGGGATAAGCCGTCGCGCACTAAAATCGTCGAATTCGATCATGATATCCTGCGTGATGAAACGCCCTATCCGTTTGTTGTCCAGACCGAGCAACACAAGCTTGCCCGGATGGGCATCGAACGGCTCACGACCTTTCGCCATGCCACCGTGCGCTTTTCCAGCCGCGCCACCACTGTGAAGCAAGACGCCGAGAGCGCGACGGTGACCATCGAGGGACCGCACGGCACGGAAACCTTGCGCGGTGAATATGTCATCGGCGCGGACGGTGGCCGCAGCACAATCCGTAAGGCTCTGGAGATTGAATTCGAAGGGTTTACCTGGCCCGAGCGCTTTCTCGTGCTGACTACGATCGAGGACTTTCAAAAACTTCTCACAGGTTGTTGCTATCGTAATTATCTGGCCGATCCGGACGAGTGGACGAATTTGTTCAAAGTGGCGGGCGACGACGGCAAAGGGCGTTGGCGCGCGGTTTTTCCGACACGATTGGAAGAGAGCGATGAACAGGCGCTGGGAGATGACTCGACGTATTCGCGCCTGCAACGGGTATTCCCCATTGACCGACCGTACAATGTGGTCCATCGCAATTTATACAAAGTTCACCAGCGCGTTGCCGCCACTTTTCGCAAGGGGCGCGTGTTTCTCGCCGGCGATTCCGCCCACGTCAACAATTCCGTCGGCGGCTTGGGTCTTAACGGCGGCATTCACGACGCTATGGAGCTGGTGGACACTCTGCATCAAGTGATCACCAAGCAGGCCAGTGAGGCGTTGCTCGATCGCTATACGCGGAGAAGGCGGACGATGAATATCGAATTTGTCCAAGAGCAAACGATCATCAACAAAAAGCGACTGGAGGAGCGCGACCCCAAGGCGCGGCAGGCGCGCTTCGACGAGCTGCGCACGATTGCCGAAGATCCTCAGAAGCACAAGGAATTCTTGCTGCGGACTTCACTGATAGCCAGCGTGCGCAAGGCACAGAGAATCGAGTAAGAAAACAATCAAGCTAACAAAATGCGCTTGCAACGGGTTACAGCCAGCTTAGAATCAAAATTGTACTGACCAGCAGAAGACCCATCATGTTATGTGATCGTAGTAATATGACTTGACGCAAACGAACCATTGACGCGATTTCACGCCAGCATTAAGGGAGCAAGGCTCATGTCCGAGACAATCGTAGTTCCCGGCGAACCGTCGCCGGCGCTCGTCAACGCTGCACATCTCGTGTATGCCTTGCATGCGCTAAGCCTTGTAATCGGTATAACGACCGCAGCAACAATCGTCGGCGCCTTCGTCTTTGGTGTGCCCTCGATCATCGCCGTCGTGATCAACTATTTAAAAAAAGAAGACGCAAGAGGAACCTTCCTCGAGTCCCACTTTCGTTGGCAGATCCGAACTTTTTGGTTTTCGCTCCTCTGGTGCATCATCGCCGTGATACTGTTCATTACCATACTGGGCATTCCCCTTGCCCTAATCCTCTTATTCGCGGCTGGGATATGGGCTATCTACCGGATCGCTCGCGGCTGGCTGGCGCTGCGCGATCGAAAGGCGATGTATACCAGCGGTAGACTGCGGATCTGACAAGCACAAGAGCCAGGCGAACTGATCCCCGATTTACGTGTGCTCGCTCGGCTTAAGGTGATTTTTCAAAAATAACCGACAAGGCGTCCCAACGTCATTGCCGACAGCCACGCGGCGAGCGATATTCCCGCGGCGAGTTGTAAACGAGTCGACGGCTTCCATCCATTCGATGCCAATTGTGAGACTTGCGCTTTGGTCGTCATGCGCAGCATCAGAGTATTCGCGGTGCCCAAGAGGACGAGAATCATCTTGGCGATAAATAGATTAGAAGCGGCGTACTCTGTGGCGCGAGTGATGAACAAGAGCGTCCCAAAGATTATGGCCAAAGCTAGGCCAATGCCGGCGGTGCGTGTTAGCACTGCCCAGAGCGGTGCCAGCGGTAGCGAGCCCCACAGTCCGAGAAGCCGGAGATCCAATGGCACGACCGATCCGATCAGAAGCGCCACGCCAAAGATATGCGCCGTATTGACTAGGGGATAACTCCAGATCGAGTTGCGAAGGGCCGTCGCGACCTCTGTCGCTTCCAGCGCCGCGGTCCATTCACCGATCATCCTTGCTGCGAGCTAATCATGATTCGCGGTCGGGGTAGAGATTGTAGCTCCGGCCATCGATTATCACGCGCTCGGCCTTCATCAGCCGTTGCCCCTTCTTCGCGGAGCGATGGCCATGCGCGGTGATAACTTGTCCTTTACTAAGCAGCTTCTGCGTTAACCCCGCTTTTTCGTTACGCCACGGTTGTCCCACTTCGACGATCCACTTTTCACCCTTGACGTTCAGGGTTAATTCACCGTGAGGATTGCCAAGCCGCACGGCCGCGATTTCGCCGGTAAGCTGAAATTCTTCCTGCATTGCCCAGCCCCAGCCATGATGTGCCCGCACCGGTTGCGTCAAGAAAACTCCTGTGAGCAGCGCGAGGAGCGCCAGGCTTAATGATCTTGATACCAGTTTCATTCTATCCTCCAACAAGACAATGGCTTTATCTTAGAGCTTCGACACGTCCAGCGCTACGCTGCCCGATCCAGAACCAACTTCATCGGTAAGCATCAACGCATTGGGCAAGCATAGTGCACGCGGATCGTTGCCCGCGGCGAGAGATGATCAACATAATCTGTGTTAGAGTTCTCGCCGCGATTATTTCAGTCTTAGCTTCATCGGTTTTGCGTCTGCGCCTCTTCCAACTCCGGATAACGGCGGAAGATGCCTTGCTCATTGAACGCCAGACGCCGCGGTGACGCTAAGTAGGCGGCGATCCGCGGACGCGCCATCACGCGATCGTGTAGAAATACGGCCTTCGGGTGTTGCGGTTCGACTTGCGCCATTGTCTTTGGAAAAGCATAGCGCAATCCCTCGATCATCTGAAAGAGCGACAGATCGACATAGCTGACGTCCTCGCCGAAAATAAAGTCGCCGCTCTTGGCATTCAGTTTTAGAATTCTTTCGAAATAGCCAAGGAATTTGGGTATGCGGGTGGAAGTGAAATGTGCGGCGCGTTTTTTTGCCTCGTCCTTCTGCTCCTCGTAGTACAGGACGTTGGCAACCGGGTGGTGCGTCTGGCCGGTTTCATAGAGCCAATCGGCTATCGTCAGTTGCAGTTGATTCGCCCACAGCCGGCTCTCTTCGTTATCGGGTACGAGACCAAGCCGGGGCGCAAGAAACTGGAGAATGTTGGCGGTTTGCGAAATCAGCAGCTCGCCGGCTTTCAAAAATGGCGGCGCAAACGGTGGATGTTCCAAAGCCGGATCTTCGAGAACTTTCATAATTCCGGGACGACCGAAGTTTGGATCGCGCGCGACGTCGATGTAGTCCGCGCCGGCTTCTTCCAGCGCTAGGCGAATGAATTCGCCGCGGCCTTGGATTGATGGCTGATAATACAGTTCATAACGCATGGGAGTCCTCCTCAAATTCTCCATATCAGAAAATGTTCAGTTGCTCTGGCGGCAATTCGCATAGCGAGGCGCATCGGGTTCTAGACCAGTATGATCATGGTAGTGGTGCTCCTGTTCGCTGTCACCCGTCCTACGACTCGGTCACAGTATTTCAAAATAGGCTCTCAACTAACCAGCGCATACTCTCACGATTTACCCGCTATTCCAGAGCTGGTTCTCGCCACGTTCGGTTGTCAGGGTCATGCTGTTCCCCTCGACGTAGTAATGGAATTTTGAATACATATCGTCCTCTTAGTTCAGAGTGAGAACGTCGCGCGTTGTCTCTCGTCTTCCGCAATCGCACGGGGGCGACTTTCGAACGCAATATCG
>JAICEJ010000205.1 GCA_025924215.1 Candidatus Binatia bacterium | reverse complement strand
TGTCGCATAAGCGCTGGCGACCACAGATGGATGGCGCGTGAGCGGATTGGTGACGCCGGTGCCCAGCTTGACTCTAGCGGTACTAAGCGCCATCGCCGCCATGTTGACGTAGGCTTCACGCCAGATCAGATGGGAGTCGCCCACCCAGATGTGGCTGTAACCCAACTCTTCAGTCACCTTGGCGAGTTGCACCATCTTCGGCAGCGGTTCGGTGGGAAAAAGCCCTACACCAAATTCAAAATTACTCACAACGAATTCCTCCAAAGCCACTGTGGCAGGTTCATCAATCAGCGCTTGTCTGCGACCAAGTCGGAAAATTTAACAACAGGATTGACTCGCCACCCGCTCGGGCGGCGGCGTTTGCTGGCTGCGGCCGGCGACTCGGACTTCACCATCGATGATCACTGTCGAGATACCTGGAAGATCGCCCTTGGCAAAGGATTCCAGAGCGTTCTTGGCTACCGAGCCGGTTATTTTGTGCAGCAAGACTAGATCAGCCGGACGCCCCTCTTCGAGAATACCGATATTTAAACCATGAGCCCGGCCGACGTTGCCGGTCGCCATGCAAATCGATTTCTCAGGCTCGATTTCACCGACAGAAGAGATAAAGGCGATCTCGCGCAAGATGCCACGCGGCACAACGCCGGTGCCGCCCGGAGTGTCAGTGCCGATGAGCACACGATGATGCAAGTTGTTCGCTTTGACATAACGCGCAAGAACCAACGCCAGGCGATAATTTCCCGAGGTGCAAATCTCCATGAAGCACTCGGACTCCCTAGCAATGCGGATCATATCTTCTTCCGCCATCGGAATCGGCCCGCCCGTGATATGGCCAATGATGTCTGGCTGGATCTTATGAACGATATCGAATCCCGCCACCTGGCTGACACCGGATCGCGAGACACCGCCTGAATGGATCTTCACCTTGATACCCCGGGATCTCGCCCACTTCACATAACGTTCCGCTTCGCCGTTGGGCAACAAGCTGTAATCATAAAAGATGAACTTCACCAGCTTAATCCCCAGCGCCTGGATTTCGTCGAAATCTTTTTCCGTCAGCCCGGGAACCAATAACAGTGTGCCGGCGTGCACTTTGACACCCGACGGACGGAGATTGTCATAGCAGCGCTTGGTTACGATGGCCACCGACAAAGCGGTGCGAGCGTCGGGCGGTAGCGGCAGGCCGGGAAGGTGCAATTCGCCGGCGGAGATCAACGCGGTCACGCCGCCATGCATGTAATTGGTTATCCACGAGAGCGAATTTTGCGCCGGGGTATATTCACCGATGGACGGATGCGAATGCGAATCGATCAACCCCGGAATGGCGGTAATCCCGTTGGCATCGATGGTTTGATCCGCTCTGTGCTTCAAGCCAATGCCGATGGCGCGCACCAGGCCGTCTTCAATATAAATAGAGTCCGCCTTGCGCAACGGATCTTCCAATTTACCAGTAACCAGTGTGCCGATATTTTTGATCAAGATTGAAGACATGCGCGGACTATAACAAACGACCCGAGCAACGCAAAGCGGCACGGCAAAAACGACAACGTCAGCTAACAACCTGAGCAATACGGATGCTGATTACCACGAGAAATAACACTTAAAATGTCGCTCATGAGAACAACTCGCCCACGACAGTTTTAACAGCATCCATGTAGGCTTGTCGTACGTCGGTTGCGCTAGGAGTCGGGACGGCGTTCTGAACCCGTCTTTCCCAGAGAACGGCACCATCTTCCAGTCGCAGGAGCTTGAAATCCGCCAGCACCCTGACGAACTGTTTACTAGTTGCTTCCCAACGCCGGATCTCGCTGGCGAGGACCACCCCCGAAAGCTTTCCCTCACGGCCTAAGCGAACCGCTCCGGCTGTATCGACGGGAAAAGGCGGGAATCGCGCATCTGTTTCCTCGGGCAGTCTTGTTGAGTATCCCTTTTGCTCCATCACCTTGCGCAACTCTTCACGCAGCAAGTCCATAACGCTCTGTCTGCTGTCAGAGGAAACTTTTCCGCTCATCTCGGCCAGAGAGCGCAGCGGATTTGTAGCCGGTAACAGCAACCCCATCTCGGTGCTATTCTTTACTTTCGCCAACCATATCGGTTCGGCACTGATGCCTTTAGCGCTGGGAACCGGACTCGCGGCCTTTGTCGCAACGCAACCGGTGAGCGTGACCCCGCCCATGCCTAAGATTACCAGCGCCGCACTAGTTTTCGGTGCTATCCGGCTCAAACCGTATGCGAGAAAGATGGCAAGACATCCCACAGCTACGTCGGTCGGCCCCAGGGGAAGATCCAGACGCACGGAACTGTAAAAGCCGAAAACCGCCATGAGCAAACCCAATAGAGACGAAAGCCAAAGAAAGGAACTCATCCGAGTCACGAGCGGCCGCGCTGCAAGCGCTGGCAATACCAAAAAACCGAAGATCAACAGTGGACCAGCCATGATCACTCCGAAAGCGATGATCAAACCGGCCAGGAGGTAAAGCAGCACATCCCAGATGATTTGCCTGCCTTTTAAGAGGAAAGCCAAATCGCGATCAAAAGAGACCAAGAGAAATTCGCGGCGAAAAACCAGCATTGCCACGAAAACGATGCCGAATAACGTGGCCAAGAGTCTTAGTTCGCCCTTCGACAGCGCGATGACTTCGCCTCTTAATAGATTGAGTACTTCCATCTGTCCGGCCGGATTGAATACAATGAAGAGAATAGTCAGCGCGCCGGCCAGCGCATAGGCTGCGGCGAGGCGACCTTCGGTGCTGCCTTTATGGCGCTGTTCTAGAAAACCCAACAACCCCATGCCCGAGAACGTAAACAGCAGTGACCCCAGCATTCCCATCGCGCGCTCGCTTTGTCCCCAGTCGGGAAAAAAGCTCATCTGCTGCAGCCAGAAAGTGAAAGACACTCCGGCAGCAGCGATCTGCGGCAGGGTCAGGCCAAGAAATACGGTTCTGCGAAGTATCAAGTAAGAGCCGATCAGCGGACAAACCAAACCCATAATGACTGTTCCTAGAAGCGCGGGAAATAGCAGATAAGACGGGCTGAATATTTCAAGGAGCGTGGTCATAGCTGGCGGTCGGCCTTTCTCTCTTCTAACCAAATCTTTCCGTGGTCGACGCGTACGATCTGATCGGCAACTCTCTGCACCATCTCGAGGTCGTGGCTGGAGAATAATATCGCCAGACGATTTTGGCGGGTCAGTTTGATCAAGAGCTCGGTGATACTGCGACGTGACTCCTCGTCGACTCCGGATAGCGGCTCGTCTAAGATCATGATTTTGGGGTCGACCATCAATGCCCTGGCAATGAGCAGTCGCTGTTTCTGCCCGCCTGAACAGGCGAAAAATGATTTCGCCTTGAGGTGCTTCAAACCGACCAGTTCCAGAACTTCACCCACGCGTTTTTTCTCGACGGCCGGAAACGGTTGATACGGCCGCACCCGCCCATATCCTCCCATCTCCACGACTTCGCCGACACTCAAAGGAAACTCAGGATCGAGCGCCGCGTTTTGCGGAACATAACCAAAACTCGACATTGGGCAGCTGCGAAAAAGCGAACCGCTAACAATCGGCAAGAGTGCAAGGATCGATCTAAAAAGTGTTGTCTTACCGGAGCCGTTCGGGCCTGCCACGCCAACGAGACTGGCGGGACGGACATCCATGCTCACGGCTTGAAGGACTGGCACTGAATTGTAGCCAATATTGACATTCTGAAGCCGGACCAGAGGAAGAGGCTCACCGAGCGACCCTCTTCCTCCGAGACCTATTGCTTCGATCTCTTGGTCCGACTTCATCAACTTAACTAAGCGCCTGAACCAGAGTACGCAAAGTATGATCGACCCATTTGATATAGCTATCGGTTTCAGGCTGGTTTCCACCGCCGCTGTACAGACGCAGCACTTTGATGCCGGTTTCATTTGCAAGCTGCTTCGGAAGACGCGGATTTTGCGCGCCATAGATAAGCAGTTGCGGCTTCTCCTGTTTGATCATCTCCACTAAGTTAACGATGTGATTAGGCGTCGGCTCGACTCCGGGCCGCAATTCAACACTGCCGATCCGCTTCATACCGAACCGATCGGCAAGATAAACCCATTCTTGATGGTATTCCACATATTTGATTCCCCGCAAAGGCGCAGCCATTTTCTCCCAGCGGGCAATCCAGTTGTCGAGTTCCGCTAGATACGCATTCAAATTCTTTTCGAATACCGCCTGATGCCGCGGGAAATTGCGAATCAGGCCAGCGGCAATATTGCGTGCACACGTTTTCGTCCTTACCGGGTCTGAAAGATAATGCGGATTGCCCTTCGGGTGAATATCTCCTTCTGCCCGGTCCAACCGCGCCGGCGCTTCTAGCACTGGGATTCCAACCGAACAGTCGATATAACCGGCCTGCCCGGGAAGAATCTTGGGATTGCCAGCAACCTCCAAAAGGCCCGGGATCCACGTCTGCTCGTCGTCCAGTCCAATTAGAATCAGCAGGTCGGCTCGGTTCATCCGCGGCACAAAACTCGGTTTCATGGGAACGCCGTGCGCATCTTCAACACCGGTTGCCAAACTTTCGACGTTCACCACCTCTTTGCCGATCTGACGGGTAATATCAGCCAATGCCGGCCAACTCGCGACCGCGCGGATTTGCTGGGCAGAGCCTAAATCGGTCGGCAAGCAACTGAGTGCCAAGGCAAGTAAAAAGATTTTCCAATTCGTCTGCTTCAGTAACATCTTCATAACTAAAATCCTTCCATATACCTCAAGCTTAGCGGCCGCGGAATCCATGGGTATGGGCTCCCATAATCGTCGTCCACTGCAGGAAGAACTGATGACCGCGATCGGCCTTTTCCTCTCGGACCTTGTCATCCAAATAGCTGTACTGGAAGCGCAGACGGTTGAACTCGCTAACGTTCCACGTGAGAAACGGCGAGTAACCTTTCGTCTTCAGCGATGGGCTGTCGATGCTTGGCGCATAGTCAAAAAGAAAGCCGGTCGACCAACTTCTGTTGAGCCTAAGTTCAGCATAGCTGTAGCCGCCCCAGGCTTCTCGACGCCTGCCGGCAATAGTACCGTCCTCGAGCTCTAACGGTCGTCGTTCGCTGTTAAGAAATATTTCACTTCCCCACGTCAGGCCCTGATAGAGAGTGCTGCCGACCGGCTGAAAACGATAGGTCAGATCGACACCCGCCAGGCTTCGATCGCTGCCGAAAGTGTCGGTCAATCGAAGTGATGGCGTATAGGCCAGACTCGACCCCAGTTCGAAGCTGTGATTATCCGTAAGATCGAAGTAGCTCTGCAGACGACCCAGATAAGTAAAACGACTCCAAGCCCGTGACTTGGTATCGTCCAGTCTTTCGTTTTCAGCACCCATTTTATTGTATCCGCCGAAGGTAGCTCTGAGGAAGAAAGGCGTAGGGAACAAATAATTGAGCTCAACGCCGTCGGCTCTGGACTCGCCGCCGACCATTCTCTCGATAGAAAGCGGCGTGTTGACGAAGGCATACTCGTGCGGATGGAATTTAGACAGGCGCCCGAAGTCGGCAAAAAAACGGCCGCCTTTCGCCGTCAGATTCCACGGTAAGGACGTGGTAATCGCCGCCGCCTCCTCGACTTCAAAACCATCTTTGGAGCCGGTAAAAAAGCTGTACATACGAGCAAAGGGATCTACCGAGGCCGAAAGTCCCAGTTCGGCGGCTCGGAAGTTGAAGTCACCACCTGCTTTAGCTCGGTGCTCTGCCGTAGTATCCAGCACGAAGCCAATGGCAGGGTTGAAAGCCGAGGGCGAGCTTCGCACAGCCTGCACCGATTTCTCGACTTGGCCCAGCTTTGCCGAATCGACCGTTTTCTCTTTTTCGAGTTGTTCGATTCGGCTCAGGGCCTTCTGTAAATCCTGTTGCATGCCCTTCACCGCGGCTCTCAAAGCATCCAACTCCGAGCTTTGAGCCATGCCTAGAGTAGGAAGAAGAAACAACGCACCAACAAAAGATGTCGCCGCTACCCAGCGCGGCTGCCTGAATGAAAAAACCATAATCAACCTCCCTCCGAAGACGAACGTATAGCCCTCCCACTGACTTGGAATTCGAAAGTCGGAGGGCAATGAAGATAGAATCGTTGAGTTGAAGTTCGAACTAAACGGAGAGAGAAGGGGGTCCACGAACGCGTTTGAGCTGAGTCCATTCGTCGATCCGGAGTAAATCATCGCGAGTGATGACGTAAGTTGTCCGGTAGATCGGCGCAAGGTTCCAAGTGTCGGCCGCCAATGCTAGCTGTGTGCGAGTGCCCTGGATACAGCTGCATTCTTTGCTGATCTGGGGGGCTGCGGAGAAATGCACGTGCAAAGGTAGGAGAACAACGAACAACAATGCTGCAACACTGATGATGCGTCCGAGCTTATCCGGTTTGGAGGTAAAAGACGGCAGCACGTTGGAGAATTTAGCCTAGTCGATTTATCTATGTCAACGAGCGAAGACACTTAGGACTAAGGGCACAAGCCATTGCGCAGCCAATAGCGCTCGATTCCACCGGTGATATTGAGCCTAGACATCCTGCTGCAGCCGCCCTGTATAGCGACCAACCCGAGCGTCGTAAGCGTCTGAAACTCCGACCGATTTCGCCTCGGTCTAGTAAACCTTCTGCTCACCGACGCGTCTAAGTAGTTACGGCAGGTTATCTTAGATGAGACGGGATCTTCTCGAACAGCTAGGATCGGCTGTGTGCTTGAAATAGCAGCGGAAAGTCACTCAACCTGAACACCGAAGGTACTCATGGCATTTGCTCTTCAGGGTTGCGCATTGGCTCTTGATGGTGCATTTGAACAGTGCATGGAAACCGCGCCGGACAAGCCGCGTGACGAAACGCTGGTCGTCTTAGCTCAGAAGGGCGATTCCAAGGCATTCGAAGAGCTGGTGGAGCGTTACAAACAGAAGGCTTTTCGTATCGCCTTCGACTTTTCTCGGGATCGAGACGAAGCCAAAGATCTGTCTCAGGAGGCGTTTCTTCGCGCCTACACGCATCTGAAAAATTTCGATGGCCGATCAGGCTTTTATACGTGGTTCTATCGGATTCTGGTGAACATCTGCCTGGATTATCGACGCAAAACCAAACGCACCTCGGCTGAAGAGTTCAATGAAGCGGTCGAGAGTCAGGTGGAACCGAGCCATCCGGCCGCTCATTCCGTTTCACCGGATCAGCAGGCGATCGCAGCCCAGATGTCGCGCCAAGTGGACGCGGCTCTGGATGCGTTGCCGCCGAGACAACGGATGGCGTTCGTCCTAAAAAACCATCAAGGGCTATCGATTCGTGAAATTGCCGAAATGATGGAAACCGCCGAGGGGACAGTTAAGGTTCATTTACACCGGGCGGTCACGGCGCTCAGAGTAAGATTGGCTGAGTTCGCCTAGGAGGATTTATGGCTACGGCTTGCAACGAGTTTGAACAAGATCTGGTGCTCTACCATTATGGTGAGCTGAGCGGCGACAGTCGTGATCAACTCGCAAGTCACCTGCGCGCCTGCCCAGCTTGCGCTTCTTACCTGAAAGAATTGGCTGCCCTGCTCCCCCTCACGGTAAACACCGACGAACCAGGCCAGGAATTTTGGCAAAATTATAGCCGTGAAATGCGTCACAAACTCGCAGACCTGCAAGAAAAAAAATCCTGGTGGCAAGCGTTGCCGACCGCCCTCCGCCCTTGGACACTGCCGGCTCTGGCGGGAACCGCGGTCATCGCCCTGGCCGTCACCTTAAATACCTCCAATAAAACAACCACCGACGTACCCTCGGCGGACCCAGCTCTTATGGAAGTTTTGCCAATGGCGGAGAATCTGGAGTTGTTCAACAATATGGACGTTCTTGAGAACATCGAGGTTCTCGAGGTCATGGAAGGTTCCGGGAATGAAGCAGCTTAAGTTTTCCAGATTTATCTAGCTATGGCACTGCTGCGTATTCGAGCGATGCTGCACATGGTGAACTCGTGCGGCCAAAGAACGGATCAAGCGGATCAATGGGCAACATGCAGGATCTTAAAGTTTCGCCGAGTAGCACATCATCCCGGTCGAAACTCACGCCGTGTCTACGAAAGCGGTAAAATGAAGTCAGCAATGATTTGCTTTCTTGTCTTACTTAGTATCTCATTGGCGCCCGCCGCGGGTTGGAGTCAATCGAGAGAGGGAGGCGAATCTGCGGCGCAAAAAAATCGTGAGGCCG
>JAICEJ010000204.1 GCA_025924215.1 Candidatus Binatia bacterium | reverse complement strand
TTTCCTTTAACTCAGGATCGGGCCAAGCCAGCCGTGCCGTTCGGCGGAAGATATCGGATCATCGACTTCGTTCTTTCAAACTTCGTTAACTCAGGCATTCTATCGATTTATGTTTTGACCCAATTCAAAGCGCAGTCCCTCCTCGAACACCTCGACCGAGGCTGGCGCAGCACCGATTTCTTGGGCGAACATTTCGTCACTGCCGTGCCGGCCCAGATGCGCATGGGCTTCGAATGGTACCAGGGCACCGCCGACTCCGTGTACCAAAATTTGTATTTGATTGAACGGCACAACCCGAGGGTAGTGGCAATTTTCGGCGCCGATCACATCTATCGAATGAACATCCGGCAAATGATCGACGAGCACCAGCGGAGGAATGCCGCGACTACGGTTGCGGCGTTACCGGTGAAAATCAACGAGGCTAGCGCGTTTGGTGTCATTGAAGTGGACGCAGATTGGCGCATCGTCGGCTTTGATGAAAAGCCTATCCGGCCAAAATCTATTCCAGGCGAGCCGGAATATGCGCTGGTCTCGATGGGCAATTATCTGTTCAATACCGACGTGCTGATTCCCGCTCTCGTCGCCGATGCCAAGAACAACCGCAGCGTTCACGATTTCGGGCGGAATCTGCTTCCGGATCTCATTCGGGATCAAAAAGTTTTCGCCTATGATTTTCGCAGGAATCGTGTACCGGTCCCCTTCAAGGGAGAGGAAGCCAGTTATTGGCGTGATCTCGGAACCATCGAAGCCTACTACGAAGCTAATATGGATTTATGCTCGGTGGACCCATCATTCAATCTTTACAATCGGAGCTGGCCGTTGCGCACGGTGGGGTCGGGCGATCCGCCGGCCAAATTTGTGTTTGATTGGTACGATCGCAAAGGCATGGCGCTCAACTCCATTGTGTCGGAAGGAACCATAGTGAGTGGAAGCTTGGTACGAAATTGTGTCGTTGGTAGAAATGTTAGGATTCACAGCTATAGCGAAGTCGAAGATTCGGTGATTATGGATTGGGTGGAGATTGGTCGTAACTGCAAGATTCGCAATGCTATCATCGACAAGTCCAATGTCATACCCTCAGGAACGCAGATTGGCTACGATGCCGCCCATGATAAGGAGCATTATTTCGTCTCGGAAACCGGCATTGTCGTGGTGGCTCGAGGTGAACGCAAGACCAGCTGGATCATGACCAACCCTTGATGGCAGCATAGCTCGGTCGGAAACATCGCTCTTGCTCAGTTTCTCCTTTTAGAACGTTCCTTTCACCTGGCTCACTCTTCTCGACCATGTCATCCCGCATTCATCATTTAAATCGGATCAACTAGATGGAACGTTACGTTTGTATTCACGGACACTTTTATCAGCCGCCGCGAGAAAATGCCTGGTTGGAAACAGTCGAGCTACAGGATTCCGCCTATCCCTACCACGATTGGAATCAGCGCATCACCGCTGAATGTTATGCGCCCAATGCCGTAGCACGGATCCTGGACGATCAGGGTCGAATCGGTCAGCTAGTCAACAACTACTCCAGAATCAGTTTTAATTTTGGCCCGACTTTGCTTCAGTGGCTAGAGAACAACGAACCGGAAGTCTACGAAGCAATCTTATCCGCGGATCGTCTGAGCATGCAGAAGTTTGCCGGCCATGGCTCAGCGATCGCTCAACCTTACAATCACATCATATTGCCGCTCGCCAGCCGGCGAGATCGACGGACACAAGTTCTCTGGGGGATCGGTGATTTTGAGCGCCGTTTCAAGCGCCGGCCCGAAGGAATTTGGTTGCCGGAGACGGCCGTAGATTTGGAAACGCTGCAGATTTTGGCGGAAGAAGGAATTCGCTTTACGATCCTTGCGCCGCACCAGGCCTCCCGAGTGCTGCGCACCGGGGCGCGGCTATGGCAAGACGTGACTGGAGCAAAAATTGATCCGACTCGGCCCTACCTACAACAGCTAGCTTCCGGTAAAAGCATTGGATTATTTTTTTATGACGGACCGATTGCGCGGGCCGTGGCTTTTGAAGGTTTACTGACGCGCGGTGATCATTTTGCGGATAGACTCGTTGCCGCATTTTCGGATCAACCGCGTTGGCCGCAACTCGTACATATCGCAACCGACGGAGAGAGCTATGGGCATCATCATCGTTTCGGTGACATGGCCTTGGCTTACGCCGTGAACCAAATCGAAGCCAAGAAGTTGGCGCGGCTGACCAACTATGGCGAATACCTGGAGCGGCACCCGCCAACCCAACAAGTTGAAATCATCGAAAAAAGCTCCTGGAGTTGTTTCCACGGCATCGATCGGTGGTGGAGCAACTGCGGCTGCAATACGGGCGCGCATCCGAACTGGAATCAAGAGTGGCGAACACCACTGCGCAACGCGTTGGATTGGTTGCGCGATTCGCTTTCAGGATCTTTCGAGACCCAAGCCGGCAAGTTTTTGAAGGATCCTTGGGCAGCGCGCAACGATTACATAGATGTCTTTCACAACCGAGCGCCCGAAATTCTCGAACGCTTCTTTTCACGTCATGCGATTGGCCCGCTCGACGGCAATTCCCGAGTAACCGCACTCAAGCTGCTTGAGCTTCAGCGCCATGCCATGCTGATGTATACCAGTTGCGGTTGGTTCTTCGATGATCTGTCAGGAATAGAAACCGTGCAAATTATTCAGTATGCCGCGCGGGTAGTGCAGTTGGCCGAAGAGTTGTTCGGCGAGTCACCGGAGTCTCAGTTTGTTGAGAAACTATCTGCTGCAAGGAGCAATCTGTCGGAGCGCGGCGGGGGAAAGGACATCTATTATCAGCTCGTGGGAACGGCGATGGTCAACTGGGAGCGAATCGGCGCGCATTACGCGGTGCGCTCACTGTTTGAAAGCTATCCCGACAAAACTTCAATTTACTGCTTTCGCGCAGAACGCGACGATTATCAAGTCTTCAACGCCGGTACGGCCAGACTAGCCGTCGGCCGTGTAAAGCTAACCAGCGAAATCACTCGGGAATCATCGATGCTGAGCTTCGGAGTGCTGCACATGGGCGACCACAACGTAAATGGTGGAGTTCAGGAGTTCATGCCGGATAGACTCTACCAAAGTCTGGTCGGTGAATCGGTCGCTTCATTCGCTCGCGCTGACTTCGCCGAGGTGATTCGAGTCATGGATCGTTACTTTGGTGAGTCAAATTACTCTCTGCGATCGCTTTTCCGGGAAGAACAGAGAACCGTGCTTGAAAACATTTTAGCTTCAGCTTTGGGCCAAACCGAGACACTATACCGGCAGATTTACGAGCAACGCTGGCCGGTCATGCGCTACCTGACGGATCTGCATATTCCGCTACCAAAGGCCTTTACGGCGGCCGCAGAACTGGTACTCAATGGCGATTTGCGCCGGGCGCTTCAAGAGCGAGAGATCAATGCCGAACGTGTCAGTGCGTTATTGGAGTCCGCGAAAATCGCTGGAGTAACGCTCGATGCGCCTACTTTGGAGTTCGCCTATCGGCAGAATTTGGAACGGTTGGCCAAATGCCTAGCGCGAACACCGACGGTGTCTGTCCTGCGGGAACTCCGGGAGGCAACTGGGTTACTCGTCAAGCTGCCTTTTCCTGTCGATTTATGGCGAGTGCAGAACATTTTTTATGTCTTGATGCAATCGGTTTATCTGCAGATGCAAAAGCGTCACATCGAAGGTGAGCAAACAGCAGAAGAATGGCTGATTATTTTTGAAGATGTAGCGCAAAAGCTGGCTATCAAACTACCGAGTTCGGCGTCATAAGATAGCTCCGTCGCAATCTAAGCGACAGCTGGACGCATGCCGCTTCAACTTGCCAGCAAATGTTATTACTGCCAGCTGACACTGCTGTCGGTTATTTCGATCTCCTCGGAAGAAACTAAGCAAGTTGTTCCAGTGTCCCATTGGACACTCACGAGCTGCCCGCCTTCACCCTCGAGTTCATAGACGATTGTTCCCTCGGTGGAGATATCGACCGTGCCGTCGGTATCAAGAATTTCTTGCGCCGCCCGGCATCTGACTCCGCGCAAACTCACATCAATCATTTTCAACTCCCGGCAATTATTATTGAGTCGCGGTCCTGATCCGTAAACCGGATTACCAGGAAAGGGGCACTTTAATCATGAACAGATTCGAAATCAACCCGTTTTATGCAAAGCGTCCGCTTCGAACGCCCTTAAGAGTCACGTCGGCAAGTCCAAATTTTGCGTGGTGAAACAGCGCTCAAACGATGCATCGCAGGACATTCGCTTAGTCCAGCTCGCTAATCAATGATAAAAAGGCGGAGATCCATCACATTGGTAAAGGTCGGTCCGGTGACTAGGAGATCATCAGTTGCCTTCAGGTAATGATAGGAGTCGTTTCTGCTGAGATAGTCCCGCGCATCGAGACCCTTTGTTTCACCCCTGTGAACAGTGCCGCCATCGACGATCCCACCTGCCGCCTCAGTGGGGCCGTCGCTGCCGTCGGTTCCGCCGATCAGCGCGACGACGCCGGCCAAACCATCAATCTCCAGCGCGGTCGCAAGCGCGAATTCTTGATTGCGTCCGCCCAGCCCATCGCCACGGAGCGTGACCGTTGCCTCGCCTCCCGAGATGACGCAAGCGGGTCGCCGAACCGTCCCCGAATGATAAATTTTTTTCGCGATCGCGGCATGAGCTGCGGCTAGTTCAGTCGCCTCACCCTCAGCTAGCTTATCGATCACCTTGACACTATATCCTAAGCGTTCGGCCTGCTCTTTCGCGGCGATGACCGCAAGACGATTACTGCCGACCACCACATTCATAACGTTATTGAATATAGGATCGCCGGGCTTCGGAGTTTCTTCGATCTCTAGCGCGCTGCCCTTGTCGATGAATCTAGCGATCGAGACAGCTTTTTCTGTTCGGAGCTTATACCTTTCAAGAATGACCTGGCACTCAGAGAACGTGCTTGGATCCGGCGCTGTGGGACCCGAAGCGATGTCTGAGATCGAATCTCCAACCACGTCTGACAAGATCAACGAGATCAGCGTCGATGGATAAGCAAGTCTGGCGAGACGGCCGCCTTTAACTTTTGAGATGTGCTTTCTGATCGCGTTGATTTCGCCGATCGGCGCGCCGCAGCTTAACAGGCGGCGTGTGATCTCCTGTTTCTCGTGAAAAGAAATACCGTCCGCTGGACTGCATAACAGAGCCGAGCCGCCACCGGAGATTAGATTTATTACTAAATCTTCGCTCGTGGTCTGCCGCAACAAGCGGACTATCCGTTCTGTGGCTCGCAGTCCATTCTCGTCTGGAATCGGATGGCCGGCTTCGATGATCGCAATTTTCTTCATCGCGACCGCATAGCCATATTTTGCTATGATGATTCCGCCGTAAAGCCAATCTCCAATCAATTCTACGAGAGCGCGACACATCAGAGCGGAACCTTTCCCCGCCCCGATGACGAAAACCCGTTTATAACTGCGCAGGGAATAAAGCCGACCGGCGACATCGATACCGTCGCCAGTGACTTTGAGATGACCTGAAACAGCTTTAGCAGCGTCTGCCGCCGTTAGCGCCGCGTTGAATATTTCTCGGGCATCCTGCCGTAATGAAAAAACGGGTTTCATGCCGCTGTACTACAAAAATGTCAAAGCGAATGAAAGCTCGGTATGGCACGTTGGGCAGGAAAGGGCAGCAGTAAACTGCTGGTTGGCCTTAAACGATGAAAGGTGGAGACTAGAAAAGCTTAAAACCGCCAAAACCATACTCACCAATGGGCTTACCATTGGTGGCATCGTAAATGTCGATAAGCATATTTTTTTCAGGATGACCGGCGAGAAAACGCGAGAAGATCTCGACAAAATTCTCCTTTTCGTCGGGACCTGCCTGCATGAAACCTTCGCCCACGTAAAGCTTGTGGGGTCTTTTACTGCTATCTAATCGGATCCAATAGCGCGAACCGCTGGACCCGACTTGGTCCAACCATTTCCGATATTCCAGAACTCGAGCTTCAATTTCCTTGAACGTAAAGCTCTGAGCAGGAGCGAGAACCGGGAAAAACAATGCGGATGCGAGGAAAAAAACGATCGTCTTTCCTGGCATCCGCATTGACAATCCCTTCTAGTTGAGTTGATTCTAGTTGACTTTAATTTCGACCCGGCGGTTCTTGGACCGGCCTTCCCGGGTTTTGTTGTCAGCGATCGGCTTGCTCTCGCCAAAACCCTGTCCAGAGATTCGTCCGGCATCGACACCCTTCTTCACGACGTATTCCCTGACTGCCGTGACCCGGCGCTCTGACAGCTTCTGATTGTAAGCATCCGAACCGACGTTATCGGTATGGCCTGATAATGTCACCTTGGAATTCTTGTTCTCCTGCATGAAAGCTACCAGACGATCAAGAATCTTAGCCGCTTCCGGCTTGACGTTGCTTCTGTCGAAGTCAAAGAGTACGTCATCGAGAATAATCGTTCGCTCAACCTTAGGCGCCGGTGGTGGTGGCGGCGGTGTTGGTTTGGGCGCCGGAGGAGGCGGCGGAGGTGGTGGCGGAGGTGGTGGAGGCGGAGGAGGCGGCGGAGGTGGTGGCGGAGGAGGAGGCGGTTTGGGCGCTGGTTTTGGATCCTCAGCGATGAGATAAGCTAGACCACCGCAAAGCAAAGCGCCGGTAACTGCGCCGATTGCGGCACCGGCTGCCTCGTTTTTGTGGTTACCGTTAATACCTTGATGTGCAGCATAGGCGCCGCCGCCAGCACCCGCGGCGCCGCATGTTAATGCGCCAACCATCGCGGCCTGATTACGCGTCATCCCCGTGCAACCAGCTAAGAAAAAGCCTAGCGCGGTCAACGCTAAATACTTATTGTTTTGCATCTCTCCCTCCCCAAAAAGTAGTCAAAATTTGGGCTACCGTAATATAGGAATTTGTGCTTGTCAAGAAAATTTAAGCATTTACAATCTCCATGTAATCTTTAAGGTTACTACCGTGAAGCTACCGGGAGTAAACTAGATCTAGGGAAAGGAACCCCTCTCGACTACAACAGGTAGTCAAAGATTTTCTTTGAGCAATTCGGAATCGGGAAAATTCCCAGTTGGTTCCTGTCACTGCTCACATTTTCCCCCGCTTGATGATCTACTCGACAGAGTTTGGATACTTCCAGCATTGATGCGAAGGCGCCGTTGGTTGCCCGTGCAATTACCAGCGTGTATGTTCTGGCTGCTTTGAAGCGTTATCTTGCAACGTCAATCCTGATCTGTGTCACTCTCATCATTCTGGCCTATGGAACGCTCTTTGTATTTTTTAACTCTTCACGATTTCAGTTGTGGTTGGAACGTGAGCTTTCGATTAGGACCGGTTATGAAATCACTTTTAGCGACATCAAGTTCGGATTGCCATTTAAAATAACCGGCGCCGCCCTGACCATCGCAAAATCCGGTCATGTTATAACTACTGCCGCCAACTTGGCGATGAGCGCCAATCCTCTGGATCTCCTGCACAAGAGGATTCAGCGAGTGACGATAGAACGCCCGGTGATCCACCTGGAGTTAGGGGAGATACTGAAAGCCCCAGCCCAAGCATCTTCACCGCTGCGAATACGTCACTTGGAGATTCGTGACGGCGCCGTCGTTTTAAATACAGCGGACGGTAAGCGCGTTGAATTCTCTTCGATCAACTTGCGCGCCAGAGATCTAAATCTCGGGCAATCGAGCGGCATAAGCTTGAATGCTGACGTGCCACGGCTAAATGCCAAAGCGGAGCTGTTTCTCAATCAGCAGAACGAGGACACGAAAGTCGATCTGGTCCTCCGCGAAACGTCATCTGAGCGTCTGGTTCCGTTTGCCGGTTCAGACAAGGTAGCAAAAGAAATCTTGCGTCTGGAGGCAAAGCTTACAAGGACTCCGAACGGGACAGCCAGCTTGGCGCTAATCGGCAAATTCAATGACCTAAAAATCGGCCCCAAACCACTGACCGGCGGCCTTGATGCTCGCGTGGTTCCCAACACGGATTTCACTGAGGCGATAGTGGCAGCGCGTTTTGAGATCGCCGATTTTGCTAACGTCGTCACTGAAGTAAGCGAAGGTCATCAGGGGGCAGCTGTGGCAACCCTCATGGGCAGCTATTCAGCCATCGATAAGCTCTTCTCAGTGACTGCTTTGAAAATCGCTACCCCGCTTGGCGCGGCTCATGTGCAAGGTAGTGTTAGCACCGGCAGCGACTGGGTTGTCAATCGTGGACA
>JAICEJ010000203.1 GCA_025924215.1 Candidatus Binatia bacterium | reverse complement strand
TTTGAGGTGTTCCGGCCTGGCTGACCTGTCGAGATGAAGAACGAAAAACACGGTTGCTTTGCTGAGGCAAATTGATTTCTATCGTAGTCGGAGAGCTTTGTCTACGGCGAGAGCCCTTTGGGAAAGTTTTTGTTAACGTTAGACCTTCAGAGAATCAGGTCCTAATTTACGGAGTACCGCCCGCAGCAAACATACGGCCATATCGGCTCTGCGTCCCAAAAGAATGTCCGCAATAAGGACAGTCCGGGACATCTCCAAAGTCTATCTCGTTTTTGCTGCGCAGGGGCTTGTATATCGTTGTGTTAGCGACCGCCGCGGGTTGGAAGACGTTGTTGGAGCGTCAGATATTTTATGCCATCCTTAAAGTGGCGCATGTTGACTTTTGAAAGGCATCTGGGCAAGACAACCTATCTGACGTCGTCTGCGCAATCAGCTCATCTACGATTGTACAAATATACCGCTGAGTGTTAAACGCAGCTTGGATTCAAAGGATTCATGAGCCGCATCGAGGACAAACCCGAAATAGATTCTGGGGACCTCTACCAGAATGCAAGGCTGAACGAGCCGGACGGCCACAGCCCGTTTCCGATCGTCGGCATCGGCGCATCAGCCGGTGGGCTTGAAGCATTTCAGCAGTTGTTGGGTCACCTCCCAGCCGACATCAACATGGCATTTTTACTCGTGCAGCATCTCGACGCTACCCACGAGAGCCATCTGACCCATATTCTTGCCCGTGCCACGCCGCTTCCGGTATACGAGGCAACTCACGGACGTGCCGTGCGCCCCGGAGAAATCTACGTCATCGCCCCCAATACGTGTTTGGCAGTTGCTGACGGCCTGCTGCATGTAACACCGCGCGATCAATTGCCGGGGCCGCATTTACCCATTGATCACCTCTTTCGGTCCCTCGCTCTCGAGCAGCAGGGACGCGCTATTGGAGTGGTGCTCTCAGGGACGGGAGCCGACGGCACCATGGGACTGTGCGAAATTAAAGGCGCCGGCGGTATTACTTTTGCCCAGAGCGAAGCCTCGGCCACTCATGCCGGCATGCCACACAGCGCAATCGAGAGCGGCAGCGTCGATTTTGTGTTGACGCCCGACGCGATTGCCCGGCAGCTGGCTGAAATTGCCAGCCATCCGTATCTTGATCCGTTGCAGCGTTCTGAATCTGTGGCGGCATCGGACGAGCACTACAAGCAAATCGTTGGCGCGGTTCGGGCGGTTACAAAGGTCAATTTCAGCCACTATCGTGAAAGTACGATTCAGCGACGGATCCTGCGCCGTATGGCGCTTCACAATCAGCAATCGATGGCCGACTATGCGCGCCGGTTGGGACAAGATGCCACCGAGGTCGAAGCGCTCTATCGGGACCTCTTGATCAATGTGACGAGCTTTTTTCGTGATCCCGAAGTTTTCGACTACTTGAAGCGTGAGGTCTTTCCGCAAATCATCAAGGGCAAGGGAGACGCGCCCGTGCGCATATGGGTGCCAGGTTGTTCGACCGGGCAGGAGGCCTACTCGCTGGCGATTATCTTGTGGGAATTTTTTGATGATCGGCCAGTGCGTCCGCCGATCCAGATTTTCGCCAGTGACATGGCGGATACAGGCCTACTTGAGAAGGCTCGCGCCGGACTCTTCCCCGCCAGCATAGAGTCTGAGCTCGAGCCTGGGCGACTACGGCGTTTTTTTAAGAAAGAAGATCACCTTTATCGGATTGACAAACCTATCCGCGATGCCTGCATCTTTGCGCATCACAATGTCATGGCTGATCCGCCGTTTTCCCATGTCGATCTCATTAGCTGTCGTAATTTACTGATCTACCTTGACGCTTCTGCACAAAAGCAGGTGCTCTCGACGTTCCATTATGCGCTCAACGTGCCGGGCTTTCTCGTGCTCGGAACAGCCGAAAGCGTGAGCGGCAAGGCCGATTATTTTGCGCGCCTCGATCGCGAACACAAGGTATATAAGAAAAACCCGATCGTAAGCCACCCACCTATGTTCATGGCGGAAGAGGATCATAAGGGTAAAAAAGACACCTCTCCTGCAACAAGCCGCCTGAAAGGCCTTTCGGCTGACTACCAGGTGCGGGCCGATCGTTTAATCCTGGCTGAGTATGCGCCTCCCAGTGTGCTGATCAACGATAACTTCGACATCCTGCAGTTCCGTGGCGAGACCCGACCTTTTCTGTCGCAACCGCCCGGGCAACCGACGGTCAATCTACTTAGATTAGCGCGGGAGGGTGTGTTCCTGGAGCTGCGGAGCGCGCTCACTGAAGCAAAAGACAGCAATCGGCCGGTACGGCGCGAGAGAGTACAATTACGCGATGAGCATGAGCTTCGGGAGATAACCCTCCGGGTCCTTCCCATCCAGTCCGGCAATGATGAGCGCTGTTTTTTAGTTCTCTTTGAACCAGCTCTATCTGCCGCGGCCGCGGTGACGCCATCGACACCTGCTGGCGGATGGGTCACGCGCCTTCAGCGGTTGCTGCGCGGAAGCGAACACGAGGGTCCCGAGGCTTCGCGCCGCTCACCTGCCGCTGCGAGGTCCTCAGGCGTAAATTCTGATCTTGAAGTCGAGCGACTCCAGCGTGAACTGACTGCCGTGAAAGAATACCTACAAGCGACTATCGAGCAGCAGGACACCCTGAGTGAGGAGCTCCGCTCAGCCAACGAAGAGACTCAATCTTCCAACGAAGAATTGCATAGCACCAACGAGGAACTGCAGACAGCCAAGGAAGAGCTGCAGTCCTCAAACCAAGAGCTCACTACGTTGAACGAACAACTACGCTACCGCAACCTTGAGCTGAGCGAAATCGGCGATGATTTAACCAATCTGATAACCAGCACCACGATCCCTGTCATTATGGTCGGCAATGATCTCCGCCTGCGGCGTATCACGGCACCGGCCCGGCGCGTCATGAACCTTCAAGCCGATTACATCGGCCGGCCTTTAAGAGAGCTTGCGACCAACTTCGAGTTGCCCGAGTTGGAGGGCCTCATCACAGAAGCCATCGATCAAGTACAACCGCGTGAAGTAGAGGTGCGCGATCAACAGGGCGTATGGTATCTTCTGCGCATCCATCCCTACCGTACCACCGAAAACAAAATCGACGGCGCGGTGCTCGTGTTGCTCGACATCAATCAGATCAAAGTGTTCCAGCAAGTGCAGCAAGAGATCGAGGAGCGGCTACACCTGGCGCTCGAAGGAGGCTCGCTCGGTACCTGGTATCGCGATCTCACTAACGGCGGATGGTCTTGGGACGACAATACCAACACTATCCTCGGACTGCCTGCGTATGGGGAGCGCAACGAGGTCACCTTCTTTGCCCGGGTTCATCCCGAGGATCAAGATAAGCTTGGGGTGCTGCGCAACACTGCGGAAATCCGCGATCGTTACTTGGATGAGATCAGGATCCTACAGCCTAACGGCGCGGTACGATGGATATTGCTGCAGGCCAAGGTCTTCTACAGCCAATCGGGGGTACCATCGCGGTTAAGCGGAATCTGCATGGACATCACCGAGCGCAAAGAGCTGGCTGAAAAACTCAGACTGAACATGGAAGAGCTCAAGCTAGCCGATCGAAGGAAAACTGAGTTCATTGCCATTCTATCGCACGAGCTGCGCAATCCTCTGGCGCCCATCATCAATGCAGTTGAGGTGCTGCGCGCTAAAGATGTGTCTGAGACCCAGCGTGACTGGAGTAGGGAAATCATCGATCGGCAGGTTCAACAGATGATCCGTATCATGGATGATTTGCTCGATGTCGGTCGGATTACGCACGAAAAGTTGAGTCTTCGCAGAGAGCAGATTCTCCTGACAAGCGTCATCGACAACGCCATCGAGACCAGCAAGCCTTTGATTGATGAACGACGGCAACAACTGATAGTTGATTTGCCGGCCGAGCGGATTGTACTGAACGGCGATTACCGCCGGCTTTCACAAGTTTTTTCAAACCTGCTTAACAACGCGGCAAAGTACACGCCCAACGAAGGGCGGATAGTGCTCGTCGCGAAGCGACAGGATAACGACGCGGTAATATCGATCAAGGACAACGGCATCGGTATTAGCACCGAGTTGTTGCCCGACATCTTCGACATCTTCGTGCAGGCAAAATCTTCCCATGAAAGCGAACGGGGCGGTCTCGGTCTCGGACTGACATTGGTGCGCAGTCTTGTTGAGCTGCACGGTGGCACTGTCGAGGCAAAAAGCGAGGGCTTGGGTCGTGGAAGCGAATTTGTTGTACGAATACCAATTGGCGAAGGCGATTCCGTGGTCGGAGATCAGGATGGTGCCGTACGACCGAATGCACAAACTGTCGGCGAAAAAGGCCGTCGTATTCTGATCGTCGATGACCTCGCAATACAGGCGAAGAGTTTAGCCATCCTCCTTCAACTGAGGGGGCATGATGTGCGTATCGCACACAATGGCCCAGATGCGTTGGAAATACTGCAAGAGTTCCCAGCGGAGGTAGGGCTTATAGACATCGGTTTACCTGGTATGGACGGCTACAGCCTTGCCGGCCGAATCCGAGAGCAGCAGCAATTCAGCAAAACGGTATTGATCGCTCAGACTGGCTGGGCAATGGAAGATGACCGCCTCCGCTCTCGAGAGGCTGGCTTCGATTACCACTTGGCCAAACCAATCGATCACGACCGCTTGCACCAGATTCTTACCGAATCCGCAAACGCAGATTTCGAAATGTTCGACAACGCAAGAGCGTCTGAGTCATTGCGATAACCGGCGGTAGGGCGTCCTGGCGCTGGTTCTGTGAGTAAGACGCCGCCCGCAGAGCTTTTCCGAATACCAAAAAGCTAAACCCCCTGTTTATAGAGGTGTGGAAGGTTGTCTTGTTGGGAATCACAGGCTTACTGTCCCAAGCCAGCCGTTAAACTTTTCACTCAGGCAAACGCCTTGGTAATATCAAACGCAGCGTTTGTCTCGTCCACAGATCTCGCGGCTCAGCGCTTCACTCACCCGCTGAATGAATCTGGAGGCGAGACGCTCGACCGAGTGCATGCTGCAATGCTCTTGCAAGGCAGCGGTCGCACGAATGGATTGAGAGCTTTGCTCAGTCTGAGCAGGAACGCAGGTTGGATTCCTTCGTTTGGCGAACGCGCTGTCGGCATTGTATCCTAAGGAGAGTTAAGAGAAGCGGCTGCTGTACGCAATGCTACTGGCGGTGCCGAGGTAAATGTCAATTTGAAACGGGTCCTGGGATGCCTTAGGATATTGTCATGGCCAAACGCGCACCAAAAGAAACCCCAAAAAACAGGTTCGAGGAACTCAAAGCGAAGCATTTTAGCTCAAGGGGACGGGAACGACGTATTGCTAAAGCTTTGGAGGTATTGAACCGCCCCGGACCGACTTTCAAGCTGGACAGAGACACGGTCAAGTGGATCGCTCCAGGACGCTGACGTCGAAAATCTATAATCATGCCGCTGGAAGGGATCGCGAATCTTCCGGCCGGCGCTCACCTTTTCCTAGACGCAAATATTTTCATTTACGCTTTTCTCGGCCACTCTAGTCAGTGCCGAAACTTGGTCGGGCGTTGCGCCTCTGAGCAAGTTTTCGGGATCACGTTGTTAACGAAGTAACCCACAGATTGATGGTTGCCGAGGCGCTCGGCACCGGCGTTATCAAGAGGGATCGCGTCAGAGATTTACGAGGCAAACGGCGCGAAATCGCCGAATTGACAGAATATACTGGGCGCAAACATCGGCGATCTTTGGTTTGAATATACTTGTTTACCGTCAGACGAGGCTCGATTGTACCGTGCTCAGAGCGTCCGATCGCGGTACGGGCTTCTTACCAACGACTCTCTCATCTTGGCGGCAATGGAAGAAAATGGCGTTGACAGTCTGGCAACCCGTGACAGCGATTTTGATCACATCTCGAATCTCAAGATTTACAAGCCCACCGATATTTAATACCGTCACTGATCCTTCTCACGCAGAGACCAAGGCTTGTCGTCTTTCGGCTTTCCCTTATAAAATTTGTGGACGACGCTTGGCGCTTCTTTACGGCTCGTTAAACGGGGCCTGCGACCTGTTGCACTGAATTTTGCCAATGGCATCCATCCCGGCGGCGGCTTTCGAACCGGCTCGCCATGTCAGACTTGCCTAAGTTGTCTAACTTCGAGGGTCCTGAACCAGATCAACGTCGGCGTTGAGAACTTCGGATGAACTTTCTCGCGGTCGTCGCGCTAGAACTACTTTGAGATACGCGTGCAATTTTTCTCGAGGTCGTTAAGCGATGCCCTTGCCGAGCTCGGTTGTGCACGGGCATTGATCGGGGAAGCGCTCGCAGTCGATATCAACAGCCGGCGCGGGGGTGCTTTCAACCGGTTCTTTTCTGACTTGCGCTCTAAGGGTTTGGGTTATCAGCAACCAGACCGCGACCGTTATCAATAACACCCAAGTCATCCAGCTGGTATCGAGCGGCATGGGAATTTTTCCGTCTTGACCCGCCCGCTTGAGCCAAATGAGAATGGCCAGCGCGCCGAACGCCTCGGCGATTCTCGCGGCAATGCCATCGACGGCTATCTTGACTGACGAGCGTTGGGTGGGTGCGACCGGGATAAACGCCTGTTCCCAGATCGACCGGTGCACGGAGGAGCGCAGTCCGCCCTCAGTGACTCGCAGCACCGAAAGACTGAGGGCCGTTGCCGCAGCGGTCGCGAACGTGGCCCCGCCGATCAGCGCAAACGGCAGTACCATGAGCCCGCCGCGCAAACCGACCTTGTCCTGAATCGTCGGCGTGGCAAAGAGTTGCAGCAGCAACGAGCTGAAATTCAGCAGGATATAAAAATTGGCGAAAAAATTCGCATTACCTTGCGATCCCATATTGGCGCTGGTTGCGGCGGCATAAAATTGAAAATCGATGAGCAATCCGGCCAGCGCTCCGGTCATGGCAATGAAGAGAAGGGTTCGCGCGTACCTGTTCGACAGCGGAACCAGAAAACCGAATCTATTTTTGGGCTCATCGGCTTGCTTCGTTCCGATGTTGGTCGGGAAGCGCTGATGGATTTGCCGCACCAGGGCAGCCACACCGGCAATCATTATGGCCCCGAGGAATATCATCCATTTCGCATCTAGATAGGGAGCGAGTCCCTTGGCGATCAGTCCGCCCAACATGCCGCCGGCGAGGGTCGCCGCGCCGATCTTGCTGAACGCTCGCGCTGCCTCGCGTTTCTCCACATTCTCGAAGATGTCCGAGGCCAGCAGCCACAAACTTGCGAAGATGATCCCGAAGATTGCCGGGATGAACATGAACACCGCCAATAGCAGCGTGCTTTCGCCCGGCTTTAAAAACGGCGCCGCCCCAGTCAGTACCATGGCCGCAAATAACAGTATCCCGACTCGCGCTGAGCGCGCGCCCCAGATCTTCATAGCTTTGACGAACAATAGCGCCAGCGGCAACGCGGCCCCGGCGATATTGATATAGATGAGCGGCAGTTGTAACAGGCCGCCGCTGCCTTGAAAGAACAGCGCATCGCGTCCGGTTTTGGCAATGATAAAAGCCAAAGTGGTTAACCCGAGCGCGACCGCGAGAGACACGATTGCTGGGTCGGTTTGTTTTCGAGGCGTCATTGTTTTTGCCCGCCGTAGATGATGAATCCCGGATTGTTCATATCGTAACTCACGATAGATCAGCCGTTTGCCAATATGCCCAACTTAGCCGCCCAAGTCGACCGATTTGGCTCAATTTATCCAGGTGAATCGTTTATGTCTGCGCCGGAGCGATGCTTTTCGACACGGCGATTTTGCCAGTTGATGGAAACAATCCGGCTTGCCAGTGCAGTCGAGAGAACTTGACGGAGCGGACACTATCGTGACGGTGGAGAGTAATTACTGCATCTATTCGCCATATTGTTGAATCAACTTTGCCACCAGGGCGGTCCAGCCGGTTTGATGGCTGGCGCCGATGCCCGCGCCGTTATCGCCGTGGAAATACTCGTTGAAAGGAATCAGGTCGCGCCAGTAAGGATCGCTTTGAAACTTCTCGGTACCGCCGAAGACCGGCCGTTGCCCATCCTGGTCGCGCGTAAAGATACGGGTCAGTCGTTGTGAAATCTCTCCTGCGACCTGCCAGAGATTGGCTGTCTGACCCGAGCCCGTCGGGCATTCTACCTTGTAGCCGTCGCCGAGAAAGAAATGAAATTTCTGCAGCGATTCAATAAGCAGGAAATTGACTGGAAACCAG
>JAICEJ010000202.1 GCA_025924215.1 Candidatus Binatia bacterium | reverse complement strand
ACGGTCCGCCGGGTATTTGGGGGCGGAAAATCCGTAGAGGTGAGCGGCGTCGGTTATGCACCCGAAGGAGACTTAAGTCCGGCTTCTAACAATCCATCTCTGAACATGCTTTTTAGAGGCGGAATCCTGTGCAACGACTCCACGCTTTTGGAGGCGGGAGGCAAGTGGTCCATCAAAGGTGATCCGACCGAAGCCGCCCTTATGGTCCTTGCAGCCAAGGCTGGGCTGGCGCGAGAGCAAATCAGAAATCAATGTCCCAGGATCGGGGAATTTCCTTTCAGCTCGGACAGAAAACGGATGACTACGATCCACACGATGGAGGACGGCAAGCGCAGGGCGTTTATGAAGGGAGCCCCGGAAGTGATCCTCGATCGATGTTCGTCTATCTTGAATGGAGATGAGAAAAGCGCGTTGGATGAGAGCGAACGTAAAAAAATCCTTTCGGCAAACGAGGAAATGGCGAACGACGCCTTGCGGGTCCTAGCTATAGCCTACAGCGACCTTCCCGAGGCGGACGAATACAAGGAAGAGCTGATTGAAAAAGAGCTCGTGTTTCTAGGCTTGATCGGCATGATGGATCCGCCCAGAGAGGAGGCCCTCGAGGCGGTGCGAGTCTGCCGGCAGGTGTCAATCAAGCCCATCATGATCACCGGCGACCACAAACTCACTGCCCTCGCAGTAGCGAAGGAACTTGGAATTCACCGCGAAGGCGATCTCGTGTTTACGGGGGAAGACCTGAGTAAAATTGACGATGATGAATTTGAACGCATCGTTGATAAGATTACCGTCTACGCCAGGGTCTCGCCTCTCGATAAACTCAAAATTGTCAAGGCGTGGAAGAACCGGGGCGAAGTTGTTGCGATGACCGGTGACGGCGTCAACGATGCCCCAGCCTTGAAACACGCCGACATCGGCATAGCGATGGGCATCACTGGCACCGAAGTGGCGAAAGAAGCAGCGGATATCGTTCTGAGCGATGATAATTTTGCCACAATTGTCCGTGCCATCGAGCGGGGCAGATGGATCTATGACAACATTAAAAAATATTTAACCTATCTACTCAGAGCGAATATTACGGAAGTCGTGGTGTTAGGCGGCGTTGTCATGGTCATGGGGCCCGAGTACTTGCCGCTTCTTCCGGCGGCGATCCTGTATATCAACCTGGCCACCGATGGGCTTCCAGCGCTCGCGCTGGGGGTGGCGCCTGCGGATCCGGATATCATGCAGAGAGCTCCGCGCGATCCTCGGGAGAGCGTTTTTTCAAAGGATGTAAGAATGCTGATCCTCATGGCCGTACTCATCGAATGCCCGCTCTTTCTTTGGATGTTCTTTCGCTCCCAACCCGATATGGAACTTGCGAGGACCCTGGTTTTCTTCATGTTCGTTTTTATCGAGCTCATCATCGCCATTAACTTCCGCTCTTTAAGGTACAGCCTGATACAAGCGCCTCCGCATAAATGGCTCCTGATCGCCATCGGCTGGGAACTGGCTCTGATAGCTGTGTTGATCCAATTTCCAGCGGTCCGAGATTCCTTCGGAATCACCATGCCGTCGGCTGCTGACATTGGGATGATCGTTGCCCTGGGCGTCGGCATCGTGATTGTGATCGAGATGGCGAAGGCCGGTTTCAGGACGACGACGCGCGGGCGCACTATGGCGACTTAGGTGGAACGGGGGTCGGCAAACCCATGTTCCCCGTATTGGACTCCCCAACTGGCCGCGCCGCTGATCGAGGCGATGGGCGAGAAAAAGATCTCACTTGAAGGATCATGGCATCGGCGTCACTGACAAGACCATTGAAGATGGACCGTTGGTGATGCATCCAATAGCGCAGTTTCGCGTTTCCGTGATTTTTCTGGCGCGCTGAAGCGGCCAGACGGTATCTAGCGGTGAGCTACGGCAGCGGCACTGATCCGCTCGGGCTCAAGCTTCCACCGAAGACGGACGTGGTTTCGCAGCCTGCAAAATACCGATGATTTCCCTATAAGAGTGAAGATCTCGGCGCTAGCGCGCTGCGCCGAAGAGTAATGTAACGACAGCTTAGTTGTGATAGTTCTGGCGTTGAGTGGTATCCCGAATCGCGCATTTGGTACCTTACACGTACCTCTAACGCGAGTTCGTTCGCTTGTTCTTGGGGGGAACCCCGAGTAGTTCCCGTCTCTCATAGGCGTAATCGCCTTGATGAAGGGGTTCAACCTAGGATGATGCTAAGCTTCCTCTCCGGTCAGATCCGCTTTGACGGGCTTTTGCAAATGCCTTTCTTTAGAATTTTTGGGCTTGATCAGCCACGATGCGATGATCGAGAGCAGCAACACGCCGCCGATGACCGCCAATGAGACGCCGATGGGAATCTTGTAGATGTCGACGAGCATCATTTTGGCGCCGACGAAGCAAAGAACAATAGATAGGCCGATTTTTAAATACACGAACATTTCCATGACACCGGCAAGCATAAAGTAGAGGGCACGCAGGCCGAGAATCGCAAACACATTCGATGTGTAGATGATGAAGGGATCGTCGGTGATGGCGAAAATCGCCGGAATGGAGTCGATGGCGAAAATCACGTCGGTGGTCTCGACCACGATGAGCACCAGCATCAAAAGCGTAGCGTAACTCTTGCCTTCGCGGCGTATAAAAAAGTTCTGACCATCGTACTTTCTGATGATCGGCACAAATCTTTCGAACAGCCTCACCACGGGATTTTTCTCCGGCTCGATCTTTTCGTCTCCTTGAAGATACATTTTGATTCCGGTGACGACCAAGAAGCCGCCGAAAATATAAATCATCCAATGAAAGTTGCTCAGCAGCGCGGCTCCGGTGGCGATGAAAATGGCGCGCAATATCAAAGCGCCGAGAATACCCCAAAAAAGCACGCGGTGCTGGTATTCGCTGGGCGTGCTGAAATACTGAAAGATCATCAGAAACACGAACAGATTATCGACGCTCAGGGATTTTTCGATGACATATCCGGTGAGGAACTCGAGCGCTTTTTCAGATCCCCACGCGTAATAGACCCCAACATTGAAGATCATCGCCAGGCAGACCCAGACAACGCTCCAGATCGATGCTTCCTTGATAGAAATGGTGTGGGCTTTGCGGTGGAAAACACCCAAATCCAGGGCAAGCATCCCTAAGACAAAAATGTTAAAGCCGATCCAGAGCCATAGTCGTTCCGATTCCATTATGACTTCCATTCTCCTGATGTTCGGCGATTGCGCCGAGCTACCCTGTTAAGACAACGACGGGATTGGAGAAAAAAAGTCTAAATGCGGAAGACTTGTAGTAGCCGATGCAAATTTCCAGGGCTACTGTGGGGTGGTGAGAGTGACGTGAGCGAGGATTGCGCTTTTCTAGCTGCGAGTCGGCTGCCGATTTGGAATTTAAAAGATCGGGCCAATCTTTTCCGGTCTGGTCGAGCTTTGCGCGCTTCCGAATGTCTCAGAGTTTGTTCTTGCAGCTTCTCGGAGGAACTATGCTCATCGGCGGACTCCGCGAGCGGGGATTGAAGCACGAAAATATTCATTCCGGACAGGCCGAAAGTCAGGAAGAAAAGCAAAAACATGTAGCGCACTGACGGTACCATCAGCGTACATCGTTAACAATTAGGCAAGGTCAAGTCAATCAGTCACTGGCCGAATCGAGAATAGTCGTGCTCACGGCTGGTGATGAACTCCAAGAGCGCTGCCTTACCGTCCCCTGTGGCCTTCTTGGCGCGCTCGAAGGCCGGCGCGATTTTATCCGGATCTTCGACTCTTTCACTCCAACCGCCGAGCGCCCGACCAATATCTGCATAATTGCCACCGACGTTTTGCGTGCCAAAAAGTTTATGCGAGGTCGCCATGTGGCGCGTTTCAGCGGCCATGAAATTATTGTTCAACACGACTGTTAGGATCGGAATATTGCATCGGACCGCCGTTTCGAAGTCCAGCCCAGTCATGCCGAAGGCAGCATCGCCCATGAAGTTGACGCAGAATTTTTCTGGTGCTGCCAATTTGGCGCCCATGATGAGCCCAAGTCCGGTGCCCAGCGCATGAGATTTTCCCCATCCGATGTAACTGCGCGGGATGGGTGCTTGATAAAACGGAACCAGTTGATTGCGCGGGCTGCCGGCATCATGAGTGATAATCGCGTCTCTTGGATCCATGGCGCGCATGAACTCCCAAAAAACGCGATAGGGGTTAATCGGAACATCTTTGGAAGTGAGCTTAGGCTTCCACTGCTCTAGCCAGGGATCCCTTATTTCCTTGATTTTGGCGATTACCGCATCCGGTTTTGGTCGGTTCGCGCCTTGCGCATCTTTTACCGCTTCAATAAATTGACTGAGCACCGGCTTCGCATCACCTAGGATCGGAACGTCGGCGGTATAGTGTTTATTGAGATCGCGCTCGTCGTTGGTCGCATGAATAATGGTTTTGCCGGGAGGAATAGGCGCAGCGACGATGCTATGTCGGGTAAGACTCGCGCCGATAGCTAATATGACATCGGCCGCCCGCAAAAACTCGTGCACGGTCGGGGGCATAACCCCAGCGCCGGTGCCGAGCGACAATGGATGAGTTTCCGGGAATGCGCTCTTGCCTTCGAGCGGCGTGGTCACCGGCGCCTGCAGCAATTCGGCAAGTTCGACCAACTCATCCGATGCCTCGGCGTAGAGTACGCCTTGTCCGGCAATGATAACTGGTGAATGAGCTTGCACCAGAATCCGCGCGGCTTCAGCGATATCCTGAGGATTCGCCCCGCTGACGGTACGTTTGACCAGCGTATAACTGAGATCGTCTTCGTTCATCTCTTCGGTGGCTACGTCTGCCGGAATTTCAACGAGCACCGGTCCGGGCCGGCCCATTTTCAGAAGGCTGAATGCGCGTCGCATGACGTCGCTGGTATGAGAAGCCAGGGCAATTTCTTCGGTCCACTTGGTTACCGTCGCATAGGATTGCGTTGATCTAAAGAAGTGATGAACCTGAGAAGTGGATCTAGCGTGCCCGACCGGTAAAAGCAGAACCGGAACCGAGTCGGAATAGGCAGTAGTAATCCCTGAAAAGGCGTTTTCCGCTCCAGGCCCCGCCTGCATCGTGAACACGCCAATGCGCCGGCCATTTGAGATTCGTGTATAACCGTCGGCGATGCCGACACCGACTCTTTCTTGACGACAGATCAACGGTTTAATCCCCGCCGCCGCGGCAGCCTCAATCAGGGTATTGGTTGGGTAGCAAGCAAGAAAACCAACACCTTCACGTTTAAGAATTTGGCTGATGGCATCGACAACTCGCATGGCTCACCTCGTTTCGAATCAGGTCGGATTAAACGTTTGAGGCCGGTTTCAAAAGTCACTACTTCGAGAGAAATTTATCGGTGTCGGTTGCTTAACGGATCAGAATCAAACTGCGCGCCTGGTTCCACGCGTGCAGCGATGGCATCGAGGCGCACCCGGGATAGCCCGCCAGCCGTGGACGGTATCACTCCTGGATGGTTTTTCAACCGGCAGTTTAGTTGATAACGATCCGAACCAAGCAGTCAATGGTTCGGCTGGGTCTGTTCAATGAACGCAGCGGTGCTGCTACGAGTCAAATTGAATCCGCCAGTAATAGTTCGCGAGGCCGATATACTCGTGCACCGTTGCGTATATGCCGCGAGCGGCGCCTTCGCTCGGAAAAAAATCCAGTGGTGTGAGTCGCAGCTTGCCGAGCGTGTAGTCACCCGGCGCCGGAACCGGTTCCGGGGCTTTGGCTTTGAATGCCAGCATGCTGCGCGGCATGTGCAGTGCTGATGTAACCAGCAAGTAGCGCTTCCAACCCCGCCGTTTGAGAAGCTTTTGCACTTCAGCTGCACTCTCGAAGGTATCTCGCGATCTGCCCTCGCCAATCACATGGTGTTTCGGCACGCCCCAGCGAATCAGAAACTCGCGACCGATCCGGTTCTCGTCTTTATCGGGAGTGAACGGATTGACGTGCCCGCCGGATAGAATAATCGGCTTGGGTTGGATTCGATAAAGACGCCAGGCTTCATCGAGACGGCGAAACATATGCTCGTCGATGGTCGAGAAAGGAATCAGCCCTTCAGGCGGGATCATACTGCCGGTGAGGACCACGATGGCGTCGTAAGAGAGAGCGCCCGGATCGAGCAGTGGTGCATAGCGTGACTCGAGGGGATAGCGCAACGCATAACCAACCAAGCTGCTGTGCAACGCGGTGATCAGCACCAAGGTCAACAGAAGTAACTTACGGGCCCAGCGCCGGTGCCAAAATATCAGCACTGCCAGCAACAGCAGCAGCCATGGAGTTGGCGGTAGAACGAGCGCTTTCAGAAACTGCTTAATTAGGAACATCGATGGTCATCAGAAGGCTGACGAGGAAAGGCATAGATCAACAATTGGAGTATGCTCGTCCATATAGAACATAAACGAGCTGCCGGCTGATCATCGCGACTGCTAACTATTCCGCGTCGGGTTGGTGTTCCGGCGCGGCATTGGCAAACGCAGGAAGGGACATACAGGCAGATTCGATTGCGAGCAGTTTTGGGTACGCTGACAGATCGACACCGAAGCGGCGCGCATTGCCGAGTTGCGGCACTAGGCAGATATCGGCGATGGTCGGCGTTTTGCCGAAGCAAAAATCTCCCTGTTCGGTTACCGAAATTATCATCTGTTCCAGCGCTGAAAACCCAAGATCGATCCAATGGCGCGCCCAACGGATCGTGTCGTCATCGGATTGTTTGTGATCGCTCTTGAGGTGATTCAGCACCCGGAGATTTTGAATCGGATGCACCTCGCAGGCAATCAGCAGCGCCATGCTGCGCACGACCGCCCGCTCGGCGGCATCGCTGGGGAGCAAAGGCGGTTTTGGATGACGCTCCTCCAGATACTCGATAATCGCTAAAGACTGCGAAAAAATTTGCCCCTCATCTTCGAGCGCCGGCACTAGAGCCTGTGGATTGATCGCCTTGTAGGACGGCTTCAACTGCTCGCCGCCGCCACGACGCAAATGTATCGGCGCCTGCTCGTAATCCAGACCTTTTAAGTTAAGCGCGATGCGTACGCGGTAGGATGCCGAACTGCGAAAAAATGTATAGAGCTTCATCTTGGACCTTTGTCTGCGAGCCTCATATTAACTTCGATAATAGCCAATGGCGGGCTTGAGGATTACGGCAGCCTATGATCTGTGACGCGCGACAGTTCTACGCTGCTAACTCGACCGATGTGACGAACGGCAGACCGGTGACAATCTCGCGCGCGCCGGCGTCATCGACAACCAGCAGACTCCCGTCGGAAGTGCCGGCGATCATGCCTTTGCCGTCCGGCAGCGGGCACATGTGCATGACGCCGCCTTTTAAATTGTCGATGATTTTCTCCCAAGTGGATCCTTTATCTTGGCTGCGAAAAATAGCGGCCATGGCGCCCTCTTTACGAATCCATCCATTAGGCCGTCCTCTGGCGCTGCCGAGATATACGACGCCATCATTGTCTTCAGCCACGGATGTGCCGTAGTCGTGGCTCTTGGGAGTGATCGCTTCCCAATGGCCTGCACGATCAAAACTGCGAAACGCAGCCTCGCCGCACGCCGCGAACACCAATCCTGCAGTACTTCTCGACGCTAGCACTTCATGGATATCCATGTCGGTCAGCCCTTCATTCGCCGGCCGCCAGTTCTGACCGTCGTCATCGCTAACGAGCATGCCGCCGACTTCGATTCCGGCATAGATCCGGTTGGGAGAAGCGGGATCGAATGTCAAATAACGCGTCCGTGATTGCAGTTCGGGACTTGGCGGAAAATTCGCCCCCGCGCTGTTGATCCGTACCCCTTCCAACTCTTCCCAGCCGCCGTTCTTGCTGCGGTAAACCGCTGATGGAATCGTTCCGACCATAACTCGCCCTTTTAACGCGAGTATGGCAAACAACATCATCTTGGGGACATTTGGCTGCGCGCGATTCCAACTCGCTCCGGCATTATCGGTGTAAAACAGACCGGAATGCTCGGTGCCCGCGTAAATCTTCTGCGGATTCTCCGGATCAACCGACATACAGGTCAGGCTCCAGTACGACAGATCGCGTTTGGTTTGTTTCCACTCCTTGCCATCCCGTTCGAAACGATACCAACCGGACAGTGTCGCGACATGCAATGCCTTTTCTATAGGTTCCGTCATGGTTATTTCCTCTTAGCGTGCCGCACCTAATTGAGACACTTCTAACTCGTTCAGGGGGCAGATCGCAACCGGGAGTGCTGCCCACTT
>JAICEJ010000201.1 GCA_025924215.1 Candidatus Binatia bacterium | reverse complement strand
GAGCAGTTCATCGACCGTTTGTTGCAGCGCCATTTGCGCCTGACCTGCGCCGTGATCTTCAATGCCGAGGCGCATCGAAAACAGCTCCGGCTGAATCCACAGGCCGCTCTCATGAAGGTCTACTCCGTGCTGCTCAATGATTACGATGGCCGCGCGTCTGAACGCTAGCACCTTTGAAGCGGGAAGCGCTACATGAATCCAGTCCCGATAGATGCCATCTCGCCCGAGCTTGCGCCGTTGCGAGCGATTAGCCAAAAAGCGCCGAGCTATAGCATGGCGATTGTGCCAGAACGTTTCTGCCTCAATTGTTGGTAAATGTTTGCCGCCGTTTCGCAACAATATATCCGTAGCTAATCGGTCTTCCGCGGCAACGATCTCGACAGCTCCTTCGAAACCCAGATAAAGAACTGCTCCTTGCTCGTTTTTTTCATCATCATCGCCAAAGTCCAGCAACGCCGGCTGCAAGCCTGCGGCGAAGAGCTTTTGAATAGCGTCAAACCCCGATTCGAATGATTCGAAAAACAATGCCCGAAGGACACGCTTTTCCGGCGTTGGAAAGATCCTCAAGGTCGCCTCTGTGATGATACCGAAGCAACCCTCTCCGCCGACCAACAGAAGACGTAGATCCGGTCCGGTCGAAGATCTGGGCACGGCCCGCTTACGCAAAATTTCCCCATTGGCCATGACCGCTTCCAAGCCAAGAACCTGCTCGCCCATAGAACCGTAAACGCCTGCTCTGTAACCGACGCTATTGGTCGAGATTGCGCCGCCTACAGTGGCAACCGGCAAGGTCCACGGATCATGGCCGAGAATGAAATTCTGCTCGTTCAATCGTTGCTCCAGTGCCTCCAGCACGATTCCCGCCTGGACTCGTGCAGAACGCGCTTCGATGTCAATTTCAAGAACTTGATTCATTCTTCGTAAATCGAGGACGATTCCGGGCTTAACTGATAGCGCAGCCCCCATGAGCCCTGAGCCGCCGCCGTATGGAATGATGGGTATCTTCAGCTCATTGGCCAACAGAACTATCCGCTTAACTTCATCCACCGAACCCGGAAAAACTGCGCAGGCGGGCGAGTTGATATCGAGCGACCTGAGCGGATGGACGCGCCCTTCGCTCAAAGCATCCCACGATAAGATATTTAAAAGCGCCGGATCGGTTGTAAACCATTGAGCAGAGGTGATCGAGGCGAGCCTTTCTAACAGAGTCTTCATCGTCTTAGCTCGGCTGAATATAGCCGGATCGATGATCCTGGGAAAGCACCACAAACCCGATCGACGAAATTGCCGGACCTCAGCCTGAGGATATTAACCTAGTAAAGCGACCACAGGCCTTCGAATACGCACGTGTCTACATTTGATGGGCAAATCGCCGCAGCGTCTTCAAGAGGGAACTTGTGAGTTCCACCCAGGTGATCGAGCAACCCGACGCGGCTGATAAACCCGGCACCGTGCTCGAGACAAAAGAAGGACGCATTCACAACGGCTGGCGAGGGCACGAAATAGGGCGAATAGTAGTAGGTCGGCGCCGGCACGACAATAATGCGCGACGCGCGACGCCGCTGAAAACCCGGGATGCGCTGATGCGTATCTCTCTCGCTAGAATCGTTTCTTCGATTCGAGCTGGCAACACCTTGCGCCTGCCGTGAGACGTGAGGATCGAAACGGCTCAATCCCCGCGCTCCCGAGGCGATCGCCCACGGGGCAGAGCCCGCCAAGGAGGCAACAATTAAAAAAACTGTGCTGATTCTAACCATCGTGGACGCGCCAAAGAAGAGCATGAGACCATTGTAACAAACCTCAAGCGGATTTCATCCCTGCCTGAATGGGGTTAACGATCTTCGCGCGCGTGACACTACGGACCAGCGCACGAGACAAGCTTTTGCCGCGAATCATTGAACATCATTGCCGCTGCAGATAAGGTCGCTGTTTAATTTCATGTTAGCAATTCTTTTAGCCCTGTTCGGCTCATTCTGGTTTGCCGTTTCCATGATTTTTATCAATCGCGGCATCCTGGCAGTAGACTATTTCAAAGGACTGCTCGCTAATCTCGGCGTGAACGCCCTATGTCTCTGCATTTACCTGTCATTCTCCTCCGATCGGATCGATCTCTGGGCTCCTGCCAATCTTATATTCGTGATTATCGGAATTTTTGTTCCGGGCGTAGCGCGTTTTTTTATTTTTAAAGGGATGGAGCGGCTCGGCGCGCCCATTTCCGCATGCCTCACGAACAGCACACCTTTGTTTGCCATCGCCTTTGCCGTCTTCTTTCTTGGGGAGCGCCCGACGGTTACCAACCTGCTGGGCGCCTTTTTTATCGTTGCAGGAATCGTTTCCCTCTCCTGGCGCGGCACCGCCAAAACGTGGCGCACTGCCGACCTACTTTTTCCATTAGCGGCGGCTTTTCTTTTTGCCGGAAGGGACAACCTCGTCCGCGTTGGCGTTCTCCAGATTGGTTCGCCAATCACGGCGGCGGCGATTGCATCCGTGGTGTCGCTGACGACCATGGCGCTGTTCTATGCGGTTTTCGCCGAGCATAAACCGCTGGGCGCACTCGGGCGGCGCGGCCTCGGTTTCTTTGCTGTCTCGGGCTTCATGAATTTCCTTTCATATGTTTTCATCTATACCGCGCTCAGCATGGAACGAGTATCGCTCATCTCGCCACTGGTAAACGCCTCGTCGCTGTTCGTCCTGCCTCTCTCATTAATTTTTCTCAAAGATGTCGAGAAGCTGACCGCGCGCAAGATCGGCGCGACCACGCTGGTCATAATCGGAGTGTTGCTGATTTCCTGGGAGAAGCTCTAAATGGGGGCCGCCTGACTTCTGTCAGGTCCGCGCTTACGTCACGGCGAGGCATGTCACTGGCGAGTTGTAATCAGGACGGAGCTCATTGCCCAGGCAGCATGGCCTGCGGGAGCGGGTTAAGCGGGGACAGCAGCGGTCAAATACATGCTGCTAGTTAAGAATGAGGGTTTTCAGATGCGGCGGCAACGCTGCCTTGCAGCAAAGCTAATTTCCTATCACGTATCGCCAGAAATTCCCGCAAGTCCGATCCGGTGAGCCGTCCCGCCGACGCGAGCTTCAGGTCGAGGAAATTTATCTTCCGGCCTTTCTTTAGCATTTCAAAATGCAGGTGCGGACCGGTAGCATGCCCGGTCTGACCGACATATCCAACCACTTCACCCCGATTGACCGGCCTGCCGACTCGAATCCCCTGAGGGATTTTCGAGAAATGTGCATAGCGGGAGACATATCCGTCGTCGTGGCGAATCTCCACCATCCGCCCATAACCGCCCCAAGTCCCCGAAAACGTCACTTGTCCATCGCCAACCGCAACCACAGGTGTGCCAGTGGGGGCGGCATAATCGATTGCTTGGTGCGGACGTACAGTGCGAAAGATCGGATGGCTTCTATCGATTCGGAAAGGCGACGAGATCCGCCGATAATTTAGCGGGGCTCGCAGAAATGCTTTCATCAAAGCCTGGCCGCGGTTGTCGTAATAGGAGCCTTTCTGTTTTTTGCCCTGATAATAAAAAATCTGGTATGGCGATCCGGCAGCATGAATTTCTGCGGCGAGAAGTTTTCCCTTCTCGCGTTGACCGTTGGCATACTGCTTTTCTTCGAAAATCACTGAAAAATCATCGCCGCGTCGGAGGTCCGAGAAAAAGTCGATATCGTATTCAAATAAGTTGACTAACTTGTGGATCTCCGGCGGCGAAAGTCCCGCGTCCACTCCGTCCTCGAACAGACTGCCGCGTATGTTGCCGCGAATAACTTTGCTTCGACGTACGAATGGAACTTCCTGTCGGGTGGCAACCCAACCTTTCTCAGTCGACATGACACGAACAATCGCGCCATCAGCGGAATACTCCAGCCCCTGAACTCCATTACGATGGTCTAGCAGCAAACGAAAAGTGTCGCCCGCTCGCAATTTTCTGGGATTAGAGAAAGGTTGCAGCTGCTTAGCCAACTCATCGGCTGAAGCGGGTGTCAGCCCGTGCCTGATCAACGCGCCCGGCAAGGTATCGCCGCGGCGGAGCGTCAAATCGAACGTTTTGGGTGAGAACTCGGTTGCGCTTTCTTCGTCGAGCGGACGATAAAGAGGATCCGGCTGCTTGCCGGTTTGCGACGACCTGACAAGCGCGATAGGTTCTTCGTCTTTCGACGATTCCAGCGTCGGTGCGGGCAGCAGAAAGTATACGGTTGCGAGCGCGCCGAGCAGCATAGCCGAGGCTGCCGACCGGTGCCTCTTCTCCGGCGGATGAAGCCGGTCGAACAGATTACGAAAATGACTCTTGGTTCTCTTCATGCGGTTTGACTCAAGGAAAATAATTCTCCTTTTCTACAATATCTTGATCAATTATCAAAACGGAAGGCGAAAATTTTCCTGTGAACATTACCACTAATGCAAAGTCGGTTTTGAATCATCGTCCTTACCGCCTTCCAGGACGCGAAAGCGTCGTTTCATTCGGGCCAATCGTCGCTGCGCCAAGTAAAGCTTGAAACCATCGAAAGGACTCCCACCACGGAGATAGAAATAACCGAACAGCATGCCGCCCAAATGCGCGATATGGGCGATGCCGCTCTGCCCAGAGGCGATCGACGAATAAAGCGCAATTGCCCCGATGATCCAGACGAAATGTTTCATCTTGATCGGGAAAAGAAAATAAAAGTAGATGATCTGGTTCGGATAAATCAGGCCGTAGGCAAGCAAGATCCCATAGACTCCTGCTGAAGCTCCGATGCTGGGAACCATTTGATGTGGAGCCAACAACGTATTGAGAATGCCGCCACCTACCGCAGAAACGAAATAATATTTCAGAAAAAAACTGCTGCCCCAACGGCGTTCCAAATCGCAACCAAACATCCACAGCGCCAACATATTGAGCAGAAGATGAAACAGGCCGCCGTGTAAAAATTGGTACGTGAAGACTTGCCAGAGATAGAGATCTTGCCAGACAAACTGCGGCACCAATCCGAAGAAATACACCACACGATAGTCAAGGAACGTCTGAAGAACGAAAACCGAAATGTTGGCGATTAGCAAGAATTTGACGGCAGGCGTAACCGCTCCGCCGCCGAAGGTCGCGTATCTAGCTTGGTATTGCACGTCTAGCTAGCTTAACTTCTGATCGGCGAAATTGGAAGGCAGCGCTCCAGGTTCGGTCAAATAGACGAAAAATGCAGTGATCATCGAGCCCCGCCATCACCATCACCGTTGAGCGGGCGCATATCGGAGAATCAATCAACAGTGCGGGACAGGGTACGATTACTCTGCGGCGAACAATCCCTTCGTCACGCTTTTATCAGCAACTTACTTGACAGCTCTTCAACGCTGCACTATCTCTCGAAAAACACGAAAGAGGATTCGACATGAGCATAAGAGGAAAAACCGCAGTCGTGGGAATCGGCGAAACGCCAACGGACCGACTCGGTAGCAAGCCCGGGGAGCCTCGGAAATCCACAGCCGAGTACTTGGCATGGGCGGCGCGCCTGGCGATGGCAGACGCAGGACTCACCAAGAAAGATTTTGATGGTCAAGGATTAGCGGCTATTTATACCACCAATCATTCACAGCCCTTTTGGCCGGAAGAAGTAGCGGCCATTCTCGGTATCACACCGGGCGTTTCTCTGGCGGGCGGCAATGGCGGCGCCAGCTCGGTGTCGCTATTGGGCCATGCGGCTGCTGCGATCGTCGCCGGACTTTGCGATCTCGTGTTGGTGATCGCTGCGGCCGCGCCATTCTCGGAGCGCGGCGCTCATCGCGGCGCTCCCGCTGATACCCGGGATTATGAAATGCCGTTCGGCGTTATGGGACCCAACTGCAAAATTTCTTTCGTGATGAGCCGATATATGCATGAATCGGGCATGACCGAAGATCACTTCGGCAAAATCGCTGTCACTGGGCGTTATCATGCCTCGCTCAATCCCAACGCTTACTTGCGAAAGCCGATCAGTATAGAGGATTACAAAAAATCGCGGCTGATTTCCGATCCGATTCGTCTGTTCGATTGCGTTATGCCGGCCAATGGCGGCAAGGCATACATTATGACGTCTGCCGAACGCGCCAGGAGCATGCCTAAGCCGCCGGTCTATCTGCTCGGCTGGGGCGAATGCAACAATTCCAGTTATGGACCACGCTATCGCGCAAACCCGCTCATCACCGGGATCGAACAGGCAGGCAAGCGCGCCTTCGCAATGGCGGGGGTGACACACGACGATATCCGCTGTTTGAATCTGTACGACGACTACATTCCAATTGTCATGATTCAGATTGAAGATCTCGGTTTTTGCGGCAAGAACGATAAAGCTTTTTTTGAGAAAACCGACTTTACGTTCAAAGGCGATCTGCCCATTCAGACCAGCGGCGGCATGATCAATTGTGGCCAACCCTCGACCACCGGTGGCATGTTGCACGTCATCGAGACCGTCAGGCAGATTCGCGGCGAAGGCGGAGATCGCCAGGTACCGAACATCAAATTCGGGATCAGCAGCGGCGTTGGCGCCGTCAATTATGGCAAGAACTTTGGCTGCACCGCAGCGGCCATTCTGGGAAGCGAAGTTTAAAAGGGCAAAATACGAATTCCGAATTCGAAACAATTTCAAATGATCAAAACAAGAAAACTTGCGAACTGACCTGTTTCAAATTCTATTTGCAATTTTTCTAGTTTGCTTCGGATTTCGAGTTTCGGATTTCGAATTTTACTATTGATCGCTTACGATCCGAAAGGTGAGAGTTTGATATGACGGATGAGAATAGCGTAATCAAAAAGCCAATTCCTGAGATCACCCCGGTAAATCAACAATTCTGGGACAGCACCAAAGCCGGCAAATTGATGATTCAGAAATGCCAAGACTGCGGCACCTGGGTGTTTTGCCCTCGACCCGTTTGTGGCGATTGCGCCAGCGACAAACTCCAGTGGGTAGAAGTCAGCGGCAAAGGCAAAATATTTTCCTTCACCGTGATACGAGAAGTTGTCGGTCAGGCGCTGCGCGGCTTTGCTCCGGACATTCCCTACGTCACCGCCTGGATCGATCTCGATGAAGGACCGCGCTTCTGCAGCAATATCGTCGGCTGTCCGATCGACAAGGTTCATATCGATATGCCGGTGCAAGTCGTTTTCGAGGACACCGGCCAAGGTGTGACGCTGCCAAAGTTCAGGCCAGCAGATTGAGGCAGATCGTTGGACGCGTTGACAACAGCATCATCGACTTTACGTGGAAACCAGCGCTATCGCGCAGTAATGAAGCCGATTCCGGCAACTAGCAGCACTACGCCGATCAGCACCATCGGAGTGATTTTTTCTTCGCCGCGCAAGAACAGCGCGGTGAAAGCTATGGCCAATAAAGAGGTGGTATTGATGAGCGGCGCAACCACCGAGATTTGACCGCCGTTGAGCGCGATAAACGTGCACAACTGGCCGATCAGCGCGAAGACTGCGGCGCCGCCATAGAACGGCAGGCTTTGGCGATCGATCTTTATCGACTGTCTTTTCCAGAAAACAGCAGGGAGCCAAGCAGGCATACCAGCGACGTCGCTGTCGTAATGGCAGAGGCAGTGACCGGTGCATTGGTACTGTTAAGCCCGGCTTTGCGGATATTCTGCGATACCGACGCCAGCATGGCAGCGCCCAAGGGAAACAAAAGATCGATGGCGCGCCACTGGGCTTCTCCAACCCGTCTGTATGACACCACCCATGTGCCGGCGATAAAAGGCCACCAGATAAACGATCAGCTCCGGTCGTTCTCGAAACAGGAAAAAGGCGATCGCCACAGAAAAGAACGGCGAAGGTCCCCGGATTGGTCCGGCGCGCGAAACGCCGAGCCGGACGATGCCGACATAAAACGTCACCCGCACAACGGTTGGCTAGATGATCCCGCTCAGGACGAAGAATAGGTTAGCGGACTGAAAAATTTTCTCCGCCGGATACTGATATATAATGTAGGGAACCAGAACCGCTGCGTTGACAGAGAAGCTCATCAGCGCGGCCGTTGACGGGTTCGAAAAGGCAGTGCCTTTGCGCACAAGAATAGAAGCCGCCGCCCACGCCGCCGCCGACACGATCGCCCAGAGCTCGCTGCTGACGCCAGATTGGAAGCTTTCATGTTGTTCGCGCATGTTTAGCACGATTAAGATTGTTAGAGTAGGACCAGGCCGAGTTGTCATTGAGTAAATTGTTCAAAGCAGCCCATGTGGCTGTCGGCAATCATTGCAAGCCTAGGAGAGATGATGAACCGATCAACACAGGCTCAG
>JAICEJ010000200.1 GCA_025924215.1 Candidatus Binatia bacterium | reverse complement strand
TCTAACGCGCCTTCTCCAACTCCGCCAAAACGATTCTACGCCTGATTCGCGTAGGGCGAGTCGGGATATTCTTCTACGATCTGCCGATAGAGTTTGTAGCGTGGCGCTGGTTGTTCTGCTTCTCCTCCACCCTGCGCGGTATCATATAGATCCTTCGCTTTATCACCGCAGCCCGCACTACGGCCACCCCGGGGCGCACGCACACACGCGGGGCCAGGGCGGTCATCCTGGGACGTTTTTACAAAACCAACTGTGCGTCGGATACACAACGGAATCCTATGTAGGCGTGGCCCGTGGCGGCGCGACCGGCGTCGACGGCTTCGCGGGATGTCGACGTAAGTCTTTCGGGACCGCTGGATGAATGCCCGCCACGAGCGACCACCGTGTCGGTGGGCGCCGGATCTTCGCGTCCGTCCTTTGGATTATAGGGATAGGGTTTATAAATCGAACGAGTCCATTCCCAAACCTGTCCTGCCATATCGAGAACCCCGTAGGGGCTTGCTCCTTTTGGAAACTGCCCGACGGGAACGGTTTGACCGCGAAAGCCGCCGATAAACGCCAGATCAGGGCGCGGAGTGTCATTACCCCAGGGATAGAGCCGGCCGTCGGTTCCACGCGCGGCTTTTTCCCATTCCGCTTCGCTGGGAAGCCGCTTACCGGCCCACGCGCAGTAGGCGGCGGCGCCGTACCGGCTCATCTCACCGACAGGGTGATTCTCAAAACCTTCCTTGGGCAGCCACTTGCCGCCTTGATTGTGGACCAGAGCGTCGGCATCCGCGACATCCAAATACATTTCCCTTGGGCCCGGTGGGACCCTTTTCCTGGATGAACTTCGCGTACTCTCTGGCGCTAACGAGATTTCTATCGATATAGAAGGCTGGGAGAAACAATTTGTGCGCTGGCGTTTCGTCTTTTGGGCCACTGTCTCGGCCCATTGTAAATTCCCCGGCTGGGATGTTGACCATTCCAGCGAACTTTCCCCCTTGAGTCTCCACTGCCGCGGCGGCGCGAATTTCCCGAGCAGCGATCATGCTAGGGAACATAAACAAAATCGTGAAAACTATTAGCTTCCGCGGGTTCGTAGCCATCGCTGCGCTCTAACATGGGGAAATGTTGGATGGCAAGCGGCAATTCCTTGGTCAGTGATGAATGTCTAACGCGCCTTCTCCAACTCGGTCAAACGAGTCTTCGCCTGATTCGCGTAGGGCGAGTCGGGATATTCTTCTACGATCTGCCGATAGAGTTTCGTAGCGTGCGGCTGGTTGTTCTGCTTCTCTTCCAGCTGCGCGGTATCATATAGATCCTTCGCTTTATCACCGCAGCCCGCGAGCAGCAGGAGCAGGCAGGCGGCAAGAAATCTTCGCATAAAAATTATCCTAAATTGCTGGTGTCAGGCTCTGACGGGCGGGGTTCGCTAGCTCACACCCTGAACGTCCGCTGCGTGCTCTCCGTATTCAGGGCGCCCCCAGGTGCTGGACGAAAAACTCCACAACGGTCCGAATGAAACTCGCCGCGTCCATCAATGCCGCCGCTCCCATGCGTCGACTCACTGTCGCACAATGCACTCACAGATAAGCCACGATCTCTGGCACCGATAGCCATGCTGCCGGTAGCAACGTGTTCTGTTAGGGTTAACGGCTACGCAGGACGCTCGGTTAAGGTCTTAAATCTTGATGTTTCTGTTCTAGCTCTTGTTCCCCAAAGGCACCGCAGATACCTCGCTCGTCAGTACTGACGCTGTAGGGTTCCCATGAGACTTCCATCGATACCCAATAAGCATTCTGCTTCACGACAAGCCGTAAAATTTCCGCGGGTTGTCCTCGACTATTTTTCGATGGATCTCGGCGCTGATGCCGCCGCTCTCCTTCAATGTCGAAAGCGCCGCTAGCTCGGTCGAAGAATCGGCATGGCCATAGTCCGTGCCGATCATCAGGGTATTCTCGCCCATGCAGCTTTTGATCAGATAGGGCACGTCGTCGCCAATCTGACAGGTTACGAAGATGCCGGAGCGTTCCAAAATATCATCCGGCAACTTGCTATTCCGTGTATCGAGACGGCGGCGCAATTCATAAACTACCCAGGGCACCCATGACGCTGCGGTCTCGATGAAGCCGAAACGGAGCTTGGGAAAAGTTTTTGGGATACCCGCGTTCATGATGCGAAATAATGCGCCGACGTTAAAAATTCGGTACTGATTGAAAAAGTCCCGACTGCCGTCCGGATTGACCATCATGTCCACGACCGCCGCGCTGCCATTGGCTTGGTGCAGCCCAATGCAGAAATCGATCTTCTGCGCCTGTTCATACAAAGGGAAGAAATACGGGTCCGTGATCTGGCGTGTCCCTTCAAGCGGCCGCATGAAAATTCCGCACGCGCCGTTCTCCTTAGCAAATTTCAATTGATCGAGCGCGTCGGGCATGCTCAGCAGCGGCAGCGTGCACATCCATCGCAAACGCCCATCGCTTTGTTTCCAGACATCCGCCAACCAGCGATTGTAAGCGCCGCATAAAGCGACGTCGGTATCCGGCCGTTCCGTGCATTGATCAAGGAAGATGCTCGGGTAAAGAACCTGCACGTCGATACCAAGCTCATCCATGTGCTCTAGCCGCGCCGAGACATCGGCGAGATCACGGGTCGCCATTGTTGTAGCCATATCGCGGCCGATTTCGGCGGATCTTCTTTCCAGATCTTCTTTGCTGAACGTGAAGCGAAACAAGCCGCGAATTTTACCGTCAATCACCCAGTGAGCTCTTTGCGTGTCGCCCTCTGGTTTGAACAACATCGGCCGAAATTTATTTTCCGAAGGAGTGAGGTAATCCCACGTATGGGGACTTTCGACCACATGAGCATCTGCGTCTATCCATCCCATGACAGGCCCTCTATCGTTCCATTTTAGATTTGCGATTTTGGATTTTAGATTCCTAATTATCGGCCAAAGGTTCCGCCTTCTCAGTGCAGTACAGCGCCGCCGTTAACCAAAATAGTCTGACCGGTAACGAAGGTGCTTAAATCCGACAGTAAATAAAGAGCGGTACCAACCAGGTCTTCCGGCTGCTCGACTCGTTTGAGAATCCTCGTCGATGCCGAACGCTGGTAATTCTTCAACGCCTCGTCGCTGGCTCTTTCCTCGCTCATGGTGGCGCCGGGCGCCAGAGTATTGACGCGAATATTGTCCGCGCCGAGCTCGCGCGCCAGCACCCGGCTGAAACCAACCACCGCCGCTTTCGAGGTGACATAATGCATCATGGTAAGTCCGCCGTTGAACGCCATGTTCGAGGAAATATTGACGATGCTTCCCTGCTTTCGCTGCTGCATCGCTGGCACCACCGCGCGGCTGGTTAACCATAATCCTTTGACATTGACGGCCATGACCCGGTCCCATTCGCGCTCGTCGATGTCTTGCCAGCCGCCTTTGGTTACTGGCACGCTCATGAAAATCGCGGCATTGTTAATCAGGCCGTCGATCTTACCGAATTTGTCCAGCGCTATTTTTGCCATCTCCAGGCAGCTTGCCGAATTTGCCACATCGACTCGCACGCTTAACGCCTTCCCGCCGCTATCCGCAATTGCCTTTGCAACACCTTCGGCGGCAGCACCATTGATATCAGCTACGACAACCGCCCCGCCTTCTTTAGCGATGCCCTGACAGTAAGCCCGGCCGATGCCATTCCCGCCGCCCGTGACCACAACAACCTTTTCATCCATTAAACCCATATTCTTGACCTCTGCTGATCCAGAACTCTCGCTATCATCGCCTCATGACAACTGTCAATAACGGCTGGTCCAAGGATCACCTGGAATGAAAATCCTCGTCTGTCGCGAGCCGTACGCGTAAACTAAAACAACCATATAGACAGCAAAAGCGGATTTGCGATAATCACGCCAGGAAAACACGGTCGGTAGCGAATAACTGCCGGAAACGTCACTATGTAGCCGTGTTCTGTGGTATGAACAGACCGGAAGACAACGGACCAGGAGGTTCCCTGATGAACAGCCGCGTAATTTATCTCCTATCATTCGGTTTGATTAGTTTTGTTCTCGCCATGCCGCAACATCTTCAGGCAAAAAGCTACATAGCCTACATCTCCGACTCGACGAATTCTTCTGTAATTTACTGGATCGCCAAAGAGGCGGGTATCTTGAAAAAACATGGGCTTGATCTCGACCTGATTTTTATCAACGGCAGCGTCCGTGGTATCCAAAGTTTGATCGCCGGCGATTTAAGTTATAGCGGCGCAGTCGGCACCGCAGTGATCAACGCCAAACTGGCGGGAGCAGATATCGCAATTATCCAGAGCCAGATGAATACGTTGCCTTACTTCATCATCGGCAATGCCAACATCAAGTCGCCTGAAGGTTTAAAAGGGCGAGCGGCGGCAGTGCACATTCCTGGAACCTCGGCGGATTTCGCCATGCGACTTGCCCTCTCTAAGGTCGGCATCCCCTACTCGGATATCAAAGCCGTTACGGTTGGCGGCGCGCCGGCCCGGCTAGCCGCGGTCACGAACGGCCAGATGGATTTCACGGTCGTCACCGACGGCGAACGGATTCAGGGAGAAAAAATGGGGCTGAAAGTCATCATAGACATGGCGAAGCTAAACGTGCCTTTTCAGTTTAACTGCAGCGTGACCACCCGTACAAAGATTCGCGATAATCCCGACGAAGTGCGGCGCGTCGTCTGGTCGATGGCGGAATCGATCCATTTTTTTAAGACCCGGAAAGAAGAGTCGATCAAGATCATGCAGAAGTACACACGCGGGTTACCGCGCCATGTCTTGGAAGGAGCTCATGCGGCCAATTCCGAGCTGCTCGTCGAAGATACCTATCCGACTATCGATGGACTCAAGAATACCTTGGAGGTTCAGGCCGCGACCGACGCGCGCGCCGCCAAATTCAAGGCTGAAGATATGGTCGAGCTGCGTTTCGTTGATGAAATGAGAAAGAGCGGCTTTGTCGATAAGCTGTACGGTCGAAAAAAGTAACTTAGGTTACGTCACAGGATGATCTTTCCTCAGGTCTCGGCCGCGGACGTTGCAGCGGTCGCCGCGCACTATGACGATCTTGATCTCTTCTATCGCACCATCTGGGGCACCCATGTTCATCATGGCTATTGGCGAACTGGAAAAGAAAGCACTGAAGAAGCGGTCGAGAATCTGACCCATCTCGTCGCCGACCGCGCCGGCATTAAATCCGGGACTTGTGTTTGCGATATCGGCTGTGGCTATGGCGGATCGGCGAAAATTTTCGCCGAGGATTACGGCGCCCGGGTCATCGGAATTACTGTTTCAAAAAAACAATACGAGCTCGCTCAACTATTCCATGCCGGTTTAGCCGGTGTGGATTTCGTGAATTGTGACGGGCTTGCTAACGGCTTGCCAGCCGGGGCCTTTGACGCAGTGGTTTCTGTGGAAAGTTCTGAGCACATGCAGGATAAAGCGGCATTTTTCGCCGAAGTCAGCCGCTTATTGCGTCCCGGCGGGCGATTTGTCGTAGTAGCCTGGTTAGCACGAGAGCAACCTGGCGCGGCCGAGACGAAGTATTTGCTGGAGCCCATCTGCGCCGAAGGAAGGCTCCCGAGCATGGCTTCGGCCCGGGAATATGAGCACATGCTTGTCGCTGCCGGTTTTCAAGATCTTGGCTTCGAAGACTTAACTCGCAAAGTGAAAAAAACCTGGCGCATCTGCGCGCTACGTTGCCTGACAAGAATCAGCAGCCATCAATTTTTGCGGCAACGCTTTCTTGATTCGACGTTTCCCAATCGAGTGTTCGCAAAAACCGTATTGCGCATCTGGCTCGCCTATACCGTCGGCAGTATGCGTTATGGGCTTTTCTCCGGACGTAAACCCTGGGTCGATAAGTTATAACTTGCGTGATCTTCAGCAAAGCGAAGCTAACCGTCAATCAAACGAACCTTTGAATTTTTTAAGGAAACTTTATGGCTCGGGTACGCTTAATCGATGAGAACGATGCAGTAGAGCATTCCGACTTGATCGGTAAAATCAAGGGAGCGCGCGGCGGCCGGCTCATCAACATCTATCGTCTGATGATGCATAGTCCGTCGCTGGCCAGCGCCTGGTTCGATCTAAATCAGGCGGTACGCTATGGCACGAAGATCGACGGACAAAGTCGCGAAATTGCGGTAATTCGGGTTGCCGTTCTGAACGATGTCGAGTATGTGTTGCGTGCCCACGGGCCGGCTTATGCATTGAAGGAAGGGCTCACACCGTCGCAGGTGGAGGCCTTGGCTGATTGGCAGAAATCGGATCTATTCAGTGGCAAACAACGCGCCCTGCTCGCTTATACGGATGCGATCACCCGTGAAATCGATGTGCCTGACGCAGTGTTCGATGAAGTAAGAACCCATTTCACAGAACGCCAGACGGTCGAGCTGACGTTGCTGATCAGCGCATACAACATGCTGACGCGATTTCTTAAAGCGCTGAAGGTCGATCCGGAACCCGCTACCGCAACAAGCTAAGTTCGATGGCGTCTGTTCGTCCGATTATTGTTGTCGAAGATGATCGTTTTCTCCGGCTGGTTCAGATCATCCTCGATCCAGCGACCCCCACCGAACGGTTCTCGGCTTTCACTCACTTCATGGCGCACGACGAACCTGATTTTAAAGGTTGGTGTCAACGCTTGCGGGCACGGCTCGGCAAACTTTATCCGGCCGAGGTTCGCCTGGTGGCGGATCAGGGCGATCTCCATTCAAGTCTTTTAGGCGCCCATGTGGCAATCGTCGAGAGTTTTCCAATGGGCGAGAAAGAAATTCTGGCTGCGGGTGGCTCGGTTCAAATCGTTCAAAAGTACGGCACGATTGCGACTCGCATCGACGCGGCTGCCTGCCAACGATTGGGCGCACGCTTGCTTACAATCAGACGCCGGGCAAATATCGCCACCGCGGAACACGCCTTCGCTTTGATTCTCGCCCTCGCTCGCAGGATAACCGACACGGCCAACCTGATCAGCGTGACCCAGTTGCGCAGCGCCGGTTATTCACCGACGCACTTCGATAGAAGCCAAACTCCCAATGGAAATTGGGCGCGCATCAATCGCTTGCGAACTCTCTACCAGCAACAGTTGGGAGTGATGGGTTTTGGCGAGATCGGTAGAGAAGTCGCGTACCGAGCCGTTGCTTTCGGCATGCGCGTTGTTTACTGGCAGCGCCACCGGTTAGACAGAGATGAGGAGGATCGATATCAGGTTAACTATTGCAGCCTGGACGAGCTGCTTGCGACTTCAGATTGCATCAGCCTGCATATGCCGGGTGGAGAAGGAACACGAGGCATTATCGGCCGGCGCGAGCTAGGTATGATAAAGCCCGGAGCTTTACTGATCAACGTTTCGCAACCTCAGCTGATCGATCGTGCGGCGCTGATCCAAGCTCTCGCCGCAGGACGGCTAAGTGGTTTCGGCTTGGATACTTTTTACGATGAGCCCGGCCAAGCCCACGATCCGCTTCTCGGCTTCCGCAATGTGCTCATCACCCCGCATCTCGCCGGCTCGCCGCGGTTCAACGCTCTCCGGGATTTTGAAGAGATGCTCATGAATATTGATCAGGTGCTGAGGCTATAGGATAGGGCATCAACCATCCTGCTGATCCGATTTGGGCAAAGATGCGCTGTGATAAGAAATCCTGCGGAGCCGAATTATTCGACCGATACTATAAGCAATTGAATGAGTCGACTTAATGGCATTTTGTTTAATAGTTGCAACGTTTTTGCTTGCCATGCCGCAAGGTTGGTTCTATCTGAAATAAGATTGTTCACGGTGCGCAGCGCTAAACATATGACCATCGCATTTGCCGGTGGCAAATCTTTAAATGGCAAAGCTTGCTCTTGCAAGGAACAGCTGGTCGGGCCGCGCAACAACCCAAATACAGTCACAAAAGTTTTGTCCACAATGTTCTGCACGACACGGAGGCTTTTCGATGGCAATCTCGCGACACACCAATTGCAAATCAGCGTTTTCCATGACTCACTGGAACAGGTTTCATCACGCCTGGATGTTCGTCGTTGGACTCGTCCTTTCAACTCTTTGTTTTAACCCTCCCTCTCACGCTCAGGAGGGACGACGGCTTCGCGCCGGCTACACGGCGCTTTCGGGAAATATGTTGCCGCTGTGGGCTGCGCGGGAGGGCGGCTTTTTCAAAAAACACGGGCTCGAGTTCGATCTGATTTCAATGCCGAGCGGCAACGAGGGAATGAGCGCATTGATCGCCGGTGAATTGGAATTCCTAGCCATCGCTGGAAGCACGACC
>JAICEJ010000199.1 GCA_025924215.1 Candidatus Binatia bacterium | reverse complement strand
GCTGGTGTTAATTTCGAAAGAAATGCGTTCCAAGGCATTGACCATCTTGGCGCCGTTGGTAAACACCCGGCAGACGTTGTCAATGGCGATTAGGGGTGGCATTGGACCCAAACTGAATAATGCAATTATCTCTTGGTAAACTAACCAGTACAAACCCTTCAACGGCAATTAGAGGTGGCATTGGACCCAAACTGAATAATGCAATTATTTCTTGGTAAACTGATCCTCACAAACTTCGTGCAACCGCGGTAAGAGCGGCACTGCGGAGCCGAGCTAGAAAGCTTATCTCTTGATAAACTGGTTGGTGAAAACTTCCTTTGAGGTAACCTTGCGCGCCACGTCGAAATATTCATTGGTGATGCGCACCGTCTTTTCCATAATATCCGGTTTCATGTACCCCAGGCCGGACTGCACCGATTCCGGCGGCAACATGACCTCGTATAGAGCGTTCCTCAGCTGCAGCATGGTGAGAGCTTGATCCAACTCGGGTTTCTGCTTCAGCAGGATCTGCAATGCCTCCTCCTGATTATCACGAGTGTAGCGTAGTCCCTCCATGGTACCTTCAACATAGGCCTTGACGAAATCGGGACGTTTCTTGATGTCTTCTTCCTTGGCCACCAACCCGCTACCGTAAATGTCGAGGCCAGTATCCTTCATGAAAACCCGTTTCAACTTACTCCCGACCTTGGATGCTGCTAGTTCCGCGACCTCATCATTTGAAGCGCGGAACATGATAATAAAGTCCGCTTTCTTGGTCGCAAGCGCCGCCGGTTGGATTGGCGCCGCGGTCTCCTGAATCTTGATGGATTTAAAATCGATGCCGTTGATTCGAGAGTAAGCCGGCATCAAAAACCACTGCGCCTGCCCGGGACTGATGGCCCATGATTTGCCTTGCAGATCCTTAAGTCCTTTTATGGCAGAATCTTCGCGCCACAAGATGGTGGCGGCGACATAACCAAGCTGTCCTACGACCTGAACCCCGGTTCCGCGGGATCGCGCGACAATCGCCGTAGAGATATCGGCAAATCCAAAATCGGCCCCCCCGGCCGCAATCGTCCGCACAGTATCCGCCGAACCCGAGCCCGCCTGAATGGTCGCCGCCAGTCCGCGCTTGGCGTAAAAACCTTTCTCCTGTGCGACATACCAAGGCGCATGTTTGCCGCCAATGATGAAGTCCATTCTGATGTTGGCCGGTGTCGGTTGCGCGGCTACTGCGCTGAAGGTGAAACTGGTAAACGCTATGATCGCGCTTAGGACCACCACGGCAATGCGGCCGATGTTGAATTCCATGCCAACCTTCCTCATGAGCTCCACCTCCGATATCAAAAAGATCCTTCCACCTGACGCACCTCAGCGCTCCACGGCGCCAATTTTCTTTGGATAATTTCCACCAGCCAAAAAAGCCCCAGGGACAGCACGGCTAGAATCAGCAGAATCACCAGTGCAAATGCTGTATCCAAGCTGTAGTTCGCTTGCAAAACTAGATAGCCCAAGCCTTCGTTTGCGGCCACAAACTCGGCGACAATCGCGCCAGTGACTGATAGTACGATAGCCACTTTGATCCCGGCGAACATGTACGGCAACGAGTTAGGGAGACGAATCTTTTTGAAGATATCGAATTGCGAACCGCGATTGATACGTGCCAACTCCAACAGTTCGGGCTCGACTTCTTTTAACCCGACGACGGTATTCACCACGATCGGGAAAAACGCGACGAGAAAGGCAATCGCTATTTTAGACACAAGCCCATAGCCGACCCATATGACCATCAATGGCGCGAACGCGCTTTTTGGCATCGCATAAAGAATCACGATGAGCGGATAGATAGTATTCTGTAGATGGGGCGAGTAGACCACCGCGACAGCGAAACCAATCCCCAAAAGTAAAGACAGGGCGAAGCCGCCGAAGGCTTCGATAAAGGTAATCCAGGCATGATGGCCGATAATCGGCAGCTTGTTTATGAAGGCGATCCAGAGATCGCGCGGCGGCGGCAGAATGAATGAAGGAACCTTGATGATCTCGACCAAAATTTCCCAAAGAATTAGGAGCGCCAGGAAAAAAACTATCGGTTCGATGATGTTCCTCGTGCTAGCCTTCACGTCCCAACTCCGAAGCAGACGTTAAAGGAAAGCACCTACCCTGTCAAGGAAACGACCCGAACTAACAGGTGGCTAAAAATCTGGTTGCAGGCTGCTTAGAAATGCTCAGATGCTAGGCGCGCGATGTTTGATGAGCGAGGCGTATGCTTCAGTACGTTTGAGAATCGCGGCGAGCGCAATAAGCAGATGAGGCCTCTCAGCAGCCTGCTAAGGCTCTTCGAGCTCACGCTTCAGCTGGCTGCGCTCAAGCAGTAAATCGCGTTTTTGGCGAATCAACTCCCGCTCTTGTTTTAGAAAGCGCTCGACTGCGCGTCGGAATCTGCCGTCGACGATGTAATGCATGCTGGTGGTGTGCTCGGGATCGAGACCACGAAGTTGCTTGAAGCTGCCGCCGGCGCCGGCTTCGAACCGTTGAAGTCCCATGTTAATGCAGTGCTCGATGGCTGAGTAATAGCACACATTGAAGTGGAGAAAAGGCTGGTCCCGGAACGCGCCCCAGTATCGCCCATACATGGCCGTATCATCTCTGATGTTAAAGGTTCCGGCAATAATCTTGCCGTCGCCTTCGGCCAGCATCAAGCAGACATTGCTCGCGAACCTTCGTTGAAGTTGGTGAAAGAACTCCTCCGTGAGATATTGGCGGCCGTAATAGAGTCGATCGACGTGACCCTTGTAAAGACGAAAGATGGTGCGCATATGTTTTTCAGTCAGCTGTTCGCCCTCCACCGCACCGATTGAGATTCCTTGCTGGGCGATTTCCCTCCGTTCGCGCTTGATCTTGTTGCGCCGATCGCTTCGGAAGCTGCCGAGATAATCATCAAACGAGCTAAAATCGTGGTTCTGCCAGTGAAACTGGATGCCCCGCCGGGGAATAAAGCCGATTTCTTCGAGAGCGGTGACTTCATCGTCCAAACAGAAGTTAACGTGAACTGAAGAAATTTTGTTGTCCGCGGCAATCTTGGCCAAGGCCTGCCCCATGACCGTGATCAAGGCGCTTCGATCGGCTCCCGCGCCTGTCAAAAAGCGAGGACCCGTAACCGGCGTAAAGGGCACTCCGACGAGCATTTTGGGATAATACTGAATGCCGACATGATGGGCCGTCTCAGCCCACTCATAATCAAAGACGAACTCTCCCATACTGTGGAGCTTGAGGTACATGGGGCACGCCGCAACCACTTTTCCGGCGCGTTCCACCACCAGATGATGAGGCAGCCAACCGGTTTCATCGTTGACGCAGCCTGATCCCTCCAAGCTGTCCAGCCAATGCCACTTCAAGAAAGGCGAGCCGTTGACCAGCAGGGCGTCCCATTGCGCTTGCGGGATTTCCGAAATCTTGCGAATAGCCTTGATCGAGACGTCGGTGCTCATCAAGGCGACTCTATCATGATTGCACGGACCGGCAAGATTTCGGATAATCTAAGTAGACGCGATGAATTCTCGCTGATGCCAGGCGGCTTGACTTCATCCCGAAAGGTTCTTAAATGGTTATTCTCCAGGTGGTGGACCTAACTTATGGTGATCTACAATCTTCTCTGCAAGAAAAAACACAACTTTGAGGGCTGGTTTCCGAGCTTCGAGGAATATCAGAAACAAGCCGAGCAAAACCTGATTTCCTGTCCTACTTGCGGCACGACAAAAGTTGAGAAGGTACCGCATGCCTGCGCCGTACATGTAAAGAAGGAGCAGCCAGCTCCGCCTGCCAAGACAGCGAGCGGAACACCGCCCGCGCCGCCATCTCCGGCTGAATTTAAGGAAATGCTACTTAAGGTTCACCATTATGTTAAGCAGAATTTCGAAGACGTCGGACCTCGGTTTGCCGATGAGGCGCGCCAGATTCACCGCGGCAAGGCTGAAGAGCGGCCGATTCACGGCACGGCGACGGCCAGTGAAGCAGCTGAGCTTGCCGATGAAGGCGTCCCGCATGTAGTTCTTCCTAAACCCGATTTGGACAGCTAGCCTAGCAGGCTGCTGAAAAGCCTCATATGCTTCGTTCCGCTCGCCCGACTCGCTTCAACGTACTGAAGCGTACGCCTCAGCTCATCGAACATCGCGCGCCTTGCCTCTGAGTCTTTTGAGCAGTCTGTAATCGTAGTTAAAGCTGTAGCAGTCTTACTGACTGTCGTTAGATCCGGTTCTTTTACTCCTCAAGCATACCTTCGCTTACAGTCTGACTGCCCTTGCATTGTCACAGCTTCTGCGAAATAGAGGAAGCTTGTTCCTTGAACTTCGACAGGAGGCTCCATGCTGCTGATTAATAATCAAACCGTCGAGCAGATTCTCGACATGAAAGGTTGCATGGCCGCATTGGAAACCGGCTATCGCGATCTCATCAATGAACGCGCTGTCTACCGCGGCCGTTACGACCTATTCGTGCCCAACGACGATCCAAAAATAATGTATCGCTGGGGCACCATGGAAGGAGCCTCCAGAAGCTTCGAAACTTTCGCCATCCGTATGAAGTCAGACATGCTGGAATGGCCTGAGGGAAAGACGGTGGAAAAATATTGCATCGAGCCAGGAACCTTCTGTGGCATCGTCCTGGTATTTTCGACCCGCAACGGCGAGCCTTTGGCAATCATAAACGACGGCATCATCCAGCATATGCGCGTCGGTGGCTGCGCCGGTCTGGGCGTGAAATATTTATCGCGTGAAGATTCCCACGTGATCGGCATCTTCGGCGCGGGCGGAATGGCGCGCACTTATCTGCTGGCTTTCCATGAGGTCAGGAAAATTACCGAGGTACGGGTTTACAGCCCGACAAAAAAGAATCGTGAGGCTTTTGCCCAAGAAATGGGTGAGAAGTTAGCAATCAAAATCATACCCGTAGAACGCCCGGAGGATGCCGTACGCGGTTGCGACATCGTCGCCACCTGCACCGATTCCATTCAAGTCGTCGTCGAAGATCCCTCCTGGATCGAGCCCGGCATGCACCTCACCTGTGTCAAATCCAACGAATGGAACCCCGAGATCGTGAAACGATCCGATCTCGTCATCAAAATGGGCCGAGCCACGATGAACCTCGATGTCGGCATGCGGCGCATCGGCGGCGAAGCGGCCGTGGTCGCCGGCAACGAGGAGGAGATCAAGAGAATCGCCAATCCCCGGGTCGACATTTTTTCCAGCGACTTCCCTCTGCTCACCGATGTCATGTCCGGCAAACTCAAAGGCCGAACAGATCGCAATCAGGTTACCTTTTTTGCCAACAGCGGCACTCAAGGTTTGCAATTTGCGTCGACTGCCGGCTACGTCGTTCGTGAGGCAAAACGGCGCGGCCTCGGCCAAGAGATACCCACTAACTGGTTTCTGCAGGACATCAGAGACTAGCATCTACAGCGGACAGACGAATCGCGATCAATCGAGCGCCCCTTGCAACAAGTTTTCGCCCCGACTTTAGTTCATCAATCGTGGAGTCGAGATTTTGAGCCCAATACTATTCTTTACTTTACCGTTGTCGGATGATGAAGATGCCGAGAGTAGTGAGCGAAAAACGAGATGGCGTATGGAATAAGGACTATCGATATGAAGAATTGGTAAAGCTCAGATTCGGGACGGCGGCCGACGCGATGCCGCCGTATACAGATCTATGTCTCCGTTGGAGTGCAGAGGGGAAAGGACGGTGTTTTCTTCGGGCGCTAGACGCCAATCACTTTCGCGGAGACAGATTGTTTTTCGGAGTTAAACTTTAGCAAATCGCCGGCAAAAATCGGCTTTCAGCTCTTCGTCAGATATCGTTTTGCTAAGCGACTCGACCAGCTCTGTAAGCCGCGACTGTGGAAATTCTTCCATGGATTCCCCAAAGGCCCTAACCTGATCACGGATAATCAGGGAGGCGATGCTCCCCATCACGTTGCTGAGCTCGCTGAACTCAGTGATCATACGGTCGAAAGCGTATTGCGACACGGTTTGCGCAGCGGCTTCCGGTGCCATGGGCATGACTCTCCCAGCCTGAAATTGCACGGCAGTGGATCTCTCTTCGCCGTTTTTTGATTGCTCGCGTTCGACAGGTGCTCCGAGAGCTTCGGCCTGAGTATCAATCAAAGCTTGTGCTTCACTGTGGTTCCACCCGTTTCTATGAGTTTCTAACTCGGTGTTTACATCGAGGGCCTGGCTATTTCGCTCTTGGTCGACTTCTTTGATGGGCGATTCCAAAGCTAGAAGTCTACTGTTCTCAACTAGTCCGCCGACGATCTGCTCTGTCTGGCTAAGTTGTGCTTGCAGAGTTGCGATCTTCATCTTGAGACCGTCAATGACCTGCTCGGCATGTTGGGCCTTGCTCGACGCTACTTCTTTTGCGTGCCCGTTCGCCAACTGCAAATGAGTCACCTGATCTATCATGGCATCCAGTTTGGATTTCAAATCGGTTACTTCGGATTCTCGACTCTCGAGAGCTTCTTCTTTCTTCTTCACTGCATTCTGTAAATCGCGAATTTCGACGCTAAGATTTTCTTCCAGCTTTTGACTGGCAACGTCTTTTTGATGAATGGTTTCTTCCGTCTCTCTAAGTCTAGCCTCCAGCGCTGCGATGTTTGTCTTGAGACCGTCGTTAACCTGCTCGGCGCGTTGAGCCTCACTCGACGCATCTGTTTTTGCGTGTTCGATCGCCGATTCCAGATGGCTTACCTGCACGGTCATGACATCTATTTTTGACTTGAGAACGTTCATCTCGGATTCTCGAGTCTCGAGAGCTTCTTCTTTCTTCTTCACAGCGCTTTGTAAATCGCGGATTTCGTTGCTAAGGTTTTCTTCCATTTTTTGGCTGGCAGCCTCTTTTCTACGGACAGTGTCCTCGGTCTCTCGAAGCTTATTCTCCAGCATGGTGATGTTTGCTTTAAGACCTTCAATGACCTGCTCCGCATGTTGCGCCTCACGCGCCACCACAGCTTGGTCGTCGCTAACTGCCGCTTTCAAACTACCGATTCGGTCGCCTAAGAGTTTCTCAAGCTCCTGTATTGCATCATTCAAAATGCCGTCACTATCTTTTACCCGCGCGGAAATCATGAGATGCGGTTTCCGACGATGAAGAGTCCCCTGCACTACGCCTCTGACTGATTGCATTACTTTGGTCATATGTCCTCCGCGCTTAAGTGTCCAAATTTTTGTCACTGCTTGTCAATAAAATTCTGTACGCTACAACTAGACAACCGAATTTTCTGGGATCAACTGGACTGTCTCTCATTGGTACGAGTCGCATTCGTTGAACATCGTGCAGTTTTGTCCAATCGATGCCGCGTCTTGTCATGTCAGGATACGCCAGTGATCGTGGACAGTACCCACGGTACTTCTCCCGACTTCATCGGACTCCCGTCACTCTTCGCAGGTACGGATATTCGCCTTACGATTCTTCTCGTTGTAAACGGCATGAATCAAATCTCGGGATAAAGAGATAAAGGGCTAAGGCAATACGTAAAGCGAACGCATCGATAGAAAAACTCCCCGGCGAACAAAAGGCAGCAGAGGTTTCAATCAAACCACTGTCAAAGCCGAAGACCCGTTATACCGAGCGGGGTGTGACGCGGTGAGTTCTAGCGACCGGCTCGCAGTGGCACTTAAGGAACATTGTCCTAGTGAAGAGCTTCGATATCGGCAAGTTCGAGTGTGTGCTTAAGGAAAATGACATTGATTTGGAACATCGACCGGGAACTCACGGTTGGATCGGAAGGTTTCGTATGAACGGACGCCAAAAGCTAGCAGCAGTCGCGCGAAAAATGGATACATTTTAGTCAGTGGTGAAAAGGTCCGAGCGCCCGGAGCGAAGAAGCGCAGTCCGAAAGCGAAAAGCGGTTGTAGTGAAGAGTTAGAGCCGCCTTAGTAAAAGATAGGTCGCCCGCTTAATTGGTCCGCTTGCAGACGAATAGAAATAGCGCATGCGAAAGGTGTATGGTTAGCTTAAAGAGATATCCATACCGCGATCGCTCCATGTGATCTTAGGTTTAGCTCTTTCTTCCTCGGACAGTCTTTGATCAGTGAACTCTCATTAAAGCACATCTGTCTTGACCCAATGCGCGATCGCTTCGACGACACGGATGTCGCCGTACGAAGAGCTGTGAAACAGTTTGCCTAAATCAACGCTGAACACCGGGTCGAGCCAGTGCTTCGGAGACCCACACGACTTGCAAGGCAGGATAAAGTGAGGCGCCGATGTAGCCTATAATTCCTTATCGGTGACTGCTCG